>JAUSJS010000276.1 GCA_030647575.1 Candidatus Limnocylindrales bacterium
CACCCGCGGATGACGCGCAGTTATCCTTGGTGCTGGGACTTGGCCCTGGGCTCGGAGAAGAGAGGTGTCGCGATGGCTGACTTCGGACTGTTCCTCGGCTTTGGCGCTCCGCGCGCCGGTCGCGAAGTCCAGGCGAGCAAGGTCTTCGGGGAGGTCATGGCCTACTACATGGGCCTCAAGCAGAGCGGCGAAGTGGAGAACGTCGAGGTCGCGATCCTCGAGGTGCACGGCGGCGATCTCGGCGGCTTCATCCTGCTGCGCGGAGACCAGGAGCAGCTGGGTCGAGTCCGTGCGTCCGCGGAGTTCCAGCGCCTGCTTCTCCGCGGTGGCTTCGCGGTCGAGCACGTCGGAGTGGTCTCGGCGCTACTCGATGGAGAAGCCGCTCGTTTCGTGGGCGAGGCGAACAGCATGACGGCCGACCTGACCTGAGGTCAGCCTCCGAATTGACCTTGCACTGACGGCAGCCGATCAGGCCTGCGCAGGCCGGGAAGGTTGCGAAGACTCCGGCGGCGAAGCCGCACGGAAAGCCGCCCCGGGAAGACGAGATCCTGGACGTGATCGAGTCGCCGCTCGGTGTTCGCTACAGCGTACGCTGGGCCGACGGCCACCGGTCGGCGCCCTAACCCTAGCGGTCCACGGCGCGGCTCAGCGGCGAGCCGTCCGAGGTGGCGGCCTCCGGGCCGACCGGGGGTCCTGGTAGCAATCCTGGCAGCATAAGAGCCGGGCATCCGCGGACGGGTGACCCGGCTCTCGATGTGTCCTCAGCGTGAAGTCCGCGTGTGCGGACGCCAGCGGACGCTAACGGACTCCCTAGAAGTCCATTCCGCCACCGCCGTGGCCGTGATCGCCACCGCCTGGGCCGTTCTTGTCCTTCTCCGGCATGTCCGTGATGAGCGTCTCCGTCGTCAGGACCATGGCCGCGATGGACGCCGCGTTCTGGAGCGCCGAGCGCGTCACCTTGGCCGCGTCGACGATCCCCTTCTTGAACAGGTCGCCGTACTCGCCCTTGAGCGCGTCGTAGCCGTGACCGGCCTTGAGGCCCTTGACGTGGGCCACGACGACCTCGCCGGGCTGACCGGCGTTGTCGGCGATCTGGCGAGCGGGCGCCTCGAGCGCCTTGCGCACGATGTCGACGCCAACCTGGGCGTCGCCCTCAAGCTTAATCTTGTCAAGGGCGGGAATGGCCTGCAGGAGGGTGGTCCCACCGCCGGCGACGAGGCCCTCCTCGACGGCCGCTCGGGTCGTCGAGAGCGCATCCTCGATGCGGTGCTTCTTCTCCTTGAGCTCGACCTCGGTTGCCGCACCGACCTTGATGACCGCCACGCCACCGGACAGCTTGGCGAGGCGCTCCTGGAGCTTCTCGCGGTCGTAATCCGAGGTCGTGTCCTCGATCTGGGCCTTGATCTGGGCCATCCGGGCCTTGATCTGGTCCGGCTTGCCGTCACCGTCGATGATCGTCGTGTCGTCCTTGGTCGCAACGACGCGTCGGGCCGACCCGAAGTCTTCGGCGGTGACCGAGTCGAGCTTGCGCCCGATCTCCTCGCTGATGACCGTGCCACCGGTCAGGACGCCGATGTCGCGGAGCATCTCCTTGCGCCGATCGCCGAAGCCCGGCGCCTTGACGGCGAGCACCTGGACGGTGCCGCGGAGCTTGTTCACGACGAGCGTGGCGAGCGCCTCACCATCGACGTCCTCGCTGATGATCAGCGTGGGCTTGCCCTGCTGGACCGCCTTCTCGAGGGCCGGCAACATGTCCTGGACGCTCGAGATCTTCTTGTCGGTGATCAGGATCAGGGGGCTGTCGAGGACCGCTTCCATGCGATCCGGGTTGGTCACGAAGTAGGCCGAGAGGTAGCCGCGGTCGAACTGCATGCCCTCGGTGTATTCCTTTTCGAGGCCAAGGCTCTGGCCTTCCTCGACCGTGATGACCCCGTCCTTGCCGACCTTGTCCATCACCTCGGCGATGATCTCGCCGACCTCTGGATCCGCCGCGCTGATCGCCGCGACGGCCGCGATCTGCTCGCGCGTCTCGACCGGCCGGGACACTCTGGCAATCTCGGCCACGACGGCCGCGACGGCCGTCTCGATGCCGCGCTTGACGACCATCGGGTTGGCCCCGGCGGTCACCACGCGAAGGCCTTCGGAGACCAGCGCCTGGCCGAGGACGACCGCGGTGGTCGTCCCGTCGCCGGCGACGTCATCCGTCTTGGTCGCCACTTCCTTGAGCAGCTGGGCACCCATGTTCTCGAACGGATCGTCGAGCTCGATGTCCCGCGCGATCGTCACCCCGTCGTTGGTGATCGTCGGCGAACCGAACTTCTTGTCGAGCACGACGTTGCGGCCCTTGGGGCCGAGCGTGACCTTGACCGCCTCGGCGAGGCGATCGATGCCGCGCTTCAGCGAGCGACGAGCCGTCTCGTCGAAGATGATCTGCTTAGACAATTCGAATGTCCCTCCAGGAACCTGCAGGCGTCGGAAGCTCCGGCGAGGTCGCCGTCAACCCTCGACGATCGCCAGGATGTCCTTCTGGCTGACGATGAGAAGCTCGTCGCCCTCGATCTTAAATTCGGTGCCGGCGTACTTGGCATAGAGGACCTTGTCCCCGGCCTTGACGTCCATCGACTCGCGCTTGCCGTCATCGAGGATACGGCCGGGGCCGGCGGCGATGATGGTGCCTTCCTGTGGCTTCTCCTTGACGGTGTCCGGGAGGACGATGCCGCTCTTGGTCATCTCCTCGCGGGCGCTCGGCTTGATGACCACGCGGTCGCCGAGCGGGCGAAGCTTGGTCGCAATCGCAGTGGCTTTGGCCAACGTGCATTCCTCCTGTGACGGCCAGAGCCGGCCGCCGGGCGTGGACTCCGGGACAGTCGGCCGGCCGGATCGCGCCGGAGTCCCGACGTCCCTTGAACCTCGATGACGGCACCGCAGCATGCCGTCCGACTCTCCAGCCGGTGATCCCGGCGCCCGTCGGACTCGGCGATTCGCGATGCTTAGCACTCTCGGGGTGTGAGTGCTAAGCGGAGACTAGCGAACCCGGGTCCCGCCTGTCAACCCGGGCACACGACCGCTGAGTCATCTCAGCGGAATCGCTGAAGCCGGTTCGCGGAATCACCCATCGCCTGAGCCTCAAGAGCCGAGGGTCTGCTCGCACGAATCGGGCGATCTTGAGTCCGTCCCGGATCAGCTGTCTCGCTGCCCGCCGCTCGCCCGACTCAACGTTACGCCATCCGTGCAGGCCGGCGGAGGACGTGATCGTAAGCGTCCACCAGAACGGGCCCAAGGGCGTCCGGGGTGGTCCTGCGATGCTCGGCCAGCCAGCGCGCTGTCACAGCCACCCATTCCGGCTCGTTCCGCTTGCGCGGCGCGCCG
>JAUSJS010000283.1 GCA_030647575.1 Candidatus Limnocylindrales bacterium
GAGGACATCGACGGCAACCTCTTCCTCGACTTCGCCGCCGGCATCGCGGTCAACTCGACCGGCCATGCGCATCCCCGGGTCGTGGCCGCGATCAAGGAACAGGCCGGGGAGCTGATCCACTTCAGCGCGTCCGACTTCTACCTGCCGATCTACCCGCAGGTCTGCCGCGAGCTGGCGCGCATCGCGCCGATCTCGGGGCGGGTCCGGGTCTACCTCGGGAACTCCGGCACCGAAGTGGTCGAGGCCGCCATCAAGCTGGCCCGCTTCGCCACCAAGCGGCCCTATGTGGTCGCCTTCCTGGGCGCCTTCCACGGGCGGACCTACGGCTCGGTCTCGCTGACGGCATCCAAGGCGAAGTACCACGCGGGCTTCGGGCCGCTGCTACCGGGGATCTTCCACGCACCGTACGGTCGGGTGGAGGACCTGCGCTGGTTCGACGAGGTCCTGTTCGACAAGCTCGCGCCAGCCAGCGAGGTCGCGGCGATCATCGTCGAGCCGATCCAGGGCGAGGGCGGCTACATCGTGCCCGAGGATGGCTTTCTTCAGGGATTGCGCCGGATCTGCGATGCCCACGGGATCCTGCTGGTCGCCGATGAGATCCAGTCCGGTGCCGGACGGACCGGCAGGAT
Source organism: Candidatus Limnocylindrales bacterium (assembly GCA_030647575.1). GTDB lineage: Bacteria > Chloroflexota > Limnocylindria > Limnocylindrales > CSP1-4 > SPCO01. Next base: position 630 of record JAUSJS010000283.1, read on the forward strand.
GTGGGCGGTCCAGCACTGGGGCGTGGAGCCGGACATCCTGCTGGCCGCCAAGGGGATTGCCTCGGGCATGACCCTGGGCGCCCTGATCGCCCGCGCCGAGCTGCTCGAGACCTGGGGACCCGGCGCGCACGGCTCGACGTACGGCGGCAATCCGGTCGCCTGCGCCGCCGCGCTCGCGACGATCGAGCTGCTCGAGGGAGGCCTCGTTGACAACGCGAGAGTCCGCGGCGAACGGGCCTTCGCCGGCCTGCGTGAGCTCAGGCAGCGCTTCGCCGGTCTCATCACTGACGTCCGCGGCCGCGGCTTGATGATCGGGATCGAGTTCGACACCCCCGAGCACGCCGAAGAGGTCCAGTGGGCCGCGTTCCAGCGCGGCCTCCTCGTTCTCGAATGCGGCAAGTCGGCTGTCCGGATGTCGCCGGCCCTCACGGTGTCCGAGGCCGAGATGGCCACGGCGCTGCGGATCTTCGGCGAGGCCGTCGCCGACGTGGCCGGCGAGCAGGGCGAGGTCCTCGAGGCCCCGACGGCTGCCCACGCGATCGCGGGCGTCGAAGCCGGCGGCTGAGCGGCCGGCCTTCGAGGCCGCCGCTTCGATCAGACCGGGCCCGCTGCCCGCTTCAGGACCTCCACGACCCCGATGTTCCCGTCCACCCGGACGATGTCCCCGTCGCGAATCGAATTGGTGGCATTCCACGTTCCCACCACGGCCGGTATCCCGTACTCGCGTGCCGCGATCGCGGCATGGGCCAACATGCCGCCGGTGTCGGTCACCACGCCGGCGATCTTCAGGAACAGCGGCGTCCAGGCTGTGCTGGTGGCCGGGCAGACCAGGATCTCGCCCGACTGGAGAGTCGGGAACTCCTCGAAGCTCAGGATCACCCGCGCCGGTCCTTCGACCACGCCCGCCGCTCCGGCGAACCCCTCGAGTCGCTCGACCACCTGCTTCTCGCCCTTGGGGTGAAGCACCTCGTCCACGATGCCGAACACCTTGAGGGCGATCGGATCGCTCATCGTGGACGGGACGTTCCCGACGGTGAGTGGAGCATCGACCTTCGCTGCCGCTGCCCAGTCCTCCTTCCGTTCCGCGATGAGGGAGGGCACCAGGGCCCGATGGTGATACGTGCCGATCTTTTCGTTGCGGGCCAGGTCGCCGAGGATCTCCACCAGCTCACTGAAGGTCAGGAAGAAGACGTCGTCGGCTCGTTCGAGCAGGCCAAAACTCTCCAACCGCCGGCCGCAGGCCATCAGCGTGTTGTGAACGATGGCGGTGGAGCCCGCGTCGATGTAGAACCCGTGGTCCTCCTGGAAGGCGTAGACCTCCTGGGCGACCGGAAGAAGCCGATCGAAGACCGGCCTGTCTTCCGAAGAAAGCGACTGCTCGACAGCCGCGATGACCGCGTCGCGCTGCTTCATGACTTCCGCTCGGGCTTGGAGCAAGCTCCAGCCCGCATCCATGCGCGCGAAATAGCTGTTGATGGTGTCGAGGACAGGCGTGGGGTCCTCTTTCCAGGTTGGGTACATGACGTCGAGGTGCGCGGCGCTGATCCGGTTGCCGAACCGCCCCAACCACGCATCGAAACGCTCGAGCCATTCGCGGCCGATCGGCTCGTTCCCCAGCGCCTCCCGCAGCGAATTGGCCGGCGTGTTCTGGAGTCGATCGCGCAACCCGGCCTGGGCCGCCATCTCGGCCAGACCCCACAGACCCTCGTCGGTCTGTGTCGACATCGAGTTGAATCCCTTCAGCAGGTTGACGAAGTCCTTTTCCTCGACCCCGTGCGCCTTGCAGAAGGCTTCGAACTCCAGGTAGATGGTGTCGGCCGGATACATCAGGATGAAGTGGATTTCCCAGTGCCGACGGTTGATCTCCTCGGTCTTCTGAAGGTAGTCGAGGAGGTGCGGCGTCGTCAGGCGGTCACCGTCCACCGCCCCCAGCGAGGCCAGGTTGGCGACGACCTCGGAGATGTAGCCGCCGTAGAACTCCGCCCAGTGATCCGTGCAGTGCTCCACGAGCTGGCCGAACGCCTTGGCTCGGCGGGCGACTTCCTCTGGATCGTCGATGAGGGCGAAGCCCAGGTAGACGCGGCCCCCATAGATCTTGACGTGCGCGCCCTTCGAGGGCGGCAGCTGCGTTTGTTCTGAAGCGACGTGATAGCCCCACGCGTGGTGTTTCTGGATCGTCGTCATGCCCATGGGCGAGATTGGGTAGGGCTGGTGCAGGTCATCTCTGAACCAGAAGATGCCGGCGTCGCGATCCGGTCTGAGCGTCCTGAGTGCGCTGATGCTCCTGTCTATCGGCATGGGGTCTCCTCACGGCTGCAATGCATCCGGTCGGCACACCGGCGAGCTACCCGAGGAAGGCGTCCCGGAATCGGCTTGCGGCCCGACTCCGGGGCCTCCCGTTGAGGCGGAACACCACGGCGGGGCTGCGTGGCGCGCCGCGCGATCCAGTGCTAGCGCGTGGGCATCGGCGGGAGCTTGAAGAGCGCCTCGGCGTTCTTGCCCAGCATCATATCCGTCTCGTCCTGAGCCAGGGAGACAGACGCGCCCAGGTCCTTGACCGCCTGGATGGCGCCCTCGGGATCGCCCACGCGATGGGCGTAGTCGGTCCCGACGACGAGGTGCCCTGGCCCCACCCATTCCAGTGCGCAGCGCATCGCCGGCAGGTAGAACGACGTGGTATCCGGCCAGACCCGGGTCGCGTAGGTGATGTCCGGGTTCTCTTCCAGTTCCAGGCCCCATTCCTTGGCGTAACCCTTCCAGGACGCGCGCAGGCGCTGCACGAGGTAGGGCACCATGCCGCCGAGATGGGAGTGGACGGCCTTGAGGTTCGGGTACTTCTGGAAGACGCCGTTGAAGATGAGGCTGATCACGGCCATCGAGGTGTCGAGCGTGTAGCCGTACAGCTGGTACGGGATGCGCACCATGTCCATGACACTCGCCGTCAGTGGGACGGTGGGGTGCACCAGGAAGGGCAGATCCAGCTCATTCGCCAGGGCCCAGATGGGGTCGAACTTGTCGAAGAAGAGCGGTTCGCCGTTGACGTTGGAGAAGGCCTGGATGCCGACGGCGCCCAGGTCCTTGTGGCAGCGCTCCAGCTCCTTGACTGCCTCATCGGGAGCCTGCCACGGCAGACCCGCGTAGGCATAGAATCGCCCTGGATAGTCCTGGACGGCCCGCGCGAAGGAGTCGTTGGTCCGCTTCGCCCAATAGATGCCCTCTTTGACAGGCAGCATCTCCGGCCCGGGGATGGTGATGCTCATGATCTGGGTATCGAGGCCGGCCTTGTCGAGGTCCTCGATGCGGGCCTTGAGGTCGTAGTGGCCGGCGCGGTCGATGTGCGCCACGATGACGTCGCCGGGCGCATAACAGACGTAGCTCGTGGGGCCAGTCTGGCGCGCGTAGGGCGGTTCCGTCCGACTGACCAGGTACGCGAGGTAGTCGGGCGGATACCAGTGATTGTGGCAATCGACCGTTCGCTGGGCCATGATCCGTCTCTCCTTCGCAGTTTGGCTTGAGTTCTATTCCTTGCCGACCGTTCGGATCCGACGAGCCTGCAGGACATAGAGGGTCCCGTCCTGGTAGGCCCATTCCATATCGACATTGAACCCGAAGTGGTCCTCGATGCCTTTGCTCGTCCGTCCCAATTCGACGAGCTGTGCCTCGGAAAGCGTCGGCTCGCTTGCCCGTGCCGGCGGAACCGCCTGCTCGAGACGTCCGGAGCCTCTGCCAAGATCCATCGTGACCATCACGTTCTTGCGGGCGATCCTCCTCTCCTTGACCGCGAGGCTCTCCTTGTCGAGCACGAAGAAGTCGTTCATCGACCGGCCCGAGACTACGGACTCCCCTATCCCCCAGTTCGATTCGATCACGATCTCCGTAGTGGCCTGGGTGATCGGGTGCGCCGTGAACAACACGCCGGCTGCATCGGCGTTGACCATGAGCTGGATCACCGGCGCGATCAGGCCGCGGTCATGGGCGATCTCCTGCCGGTGACGAGCGAACGCGGCGCGTCCCGTCCACAGGGACGCCCAGCATTCACGGATCTTCTCGAGAAGCTCGGCTTCACCCAGCACGTAGTGATAGGTGTCCATCATCCCCGGGAACGACGAGATGGAGCTGTCCCTCACGGCCACCGACGAACGCACCGCGACATACCTGTTCGCGTCGCTGACCAACGCCCGGTACCGGTCCTGGATCTCGGCCTCCAGGTCGCTCGGGATGCGCGCGGAGACGATCATGCTGCGGATACCGGCGGTGGCCGCTTCGAGGGCATTGAGGTCTTCGAAGTCCAGCCGCTCGGCGACCTCGGCGATCGGGCTATCCAGCGCATTGGAACGGAGGAGGTGCGGCAGGGCGTCGGCCACGATGCAAAACCCCGGCGGTACCCGGGCCCCGATCTGGGTCAGTTCGCCCAGGTTGGCGCCCTTACCGCCGCAGCGCTGGGCATCGTCCTTGCTGATCTCCCGGAGCGGCAGCGTGAAGGTCATCATCGGTAGCCTCGGAGCATTCCGGGTTTCGCGGGTCGCGAACTGGGCGTCATCGCAGCTTCGAGCGCTGGAGCTTGCCGGTCGCCGTCCTGGGCAGCTCGTCGACGAACTCGATCCAGCGCGGACGCTTGAAGGCGGCCATTTCCCTGGCGCAGTAGGCGATGAGGTCCCGGGCCATCCCCTCGGAGGGCGAGTAGCCGCTCTGCAGGACGACGAATGCCTTGGGCTTGATCAGGTCCGACTGGTCCGGGTGGCCGATGACCGCGCTCTCCAGAACGGCATCGTGTCCGGTCAGGGTGTTCTCGATCTCCAGGGGCGAGACCCAGATCCCGCCAACCTTGAGCATGTCGTCCGAGCGCCCGACGTACCAGTGGTAGCCCTCGCCATCCACGTAGAACCGGTCGCCCGTGGCGAGCCACTCGCCGAGGAAGGTACGGCGACTCCTCTCGTACTGATGCAGGTAGTGGAGGGCGGCGGTCTCGCCCCTCAGGATCAGGTTGCCGGTCTCGCCCCTCGGCACTGGCTGCCCGTCGTCGTCCACGATCTTGATCTCGTAGCCCTCGACCGGCTTGCCGACGCTGCCGGGGCGAGCCTCGCCCAGTCGATTGGTGAGGTAGAGGGCGAAGTTTTCGGTCGTTCCGATCCCCTCGACGATCTCGTGGCCGGTGCGCCTCTTCCAGTCGTGCCAGATCGCCACCGGCAGGGATTCGCCGGCCGAGAGGCACAGGCGGATCGAGGACAGGTCGTGGTTCTCGGCGAACCGGTCGACGGCCAGCATGGAGGCGTAACTCGTCGGCACTCCATTGAAGACCGTCGGCTTGAACCGGGCGATCGTCTCGAGGAGGTTCGTGGCAACGCGTGACGGGGCCGCCGACAGGATGACGCTCGCGCCGGCGTACCAGGGCCAGATCAGGTTCCCACCCGAGCCGTAGGTGAAGAACAGCTTCGCGACGCTGAAGGTGCGGTCGTCTTCTCGCAGCCCGATCGCGTCGACAGCGTAGAGCTGCGCGGTCAGGGGCAGGTCCTTCTGGGCATGGGGGATGCCCTTCGGCTCACCCGTCGTGCCGCTCGAGTAGTTGAGCATGCACGGGTCGTCACGGTGGGTGGGCGCCGCCGCGAGCTCCGTCGCCTGGTCGCCGATCAACTCCGAATACGCGAGGTCGGATCCTCGAGCAGACCGCCCGATCACCACGACGTGCTCCAGGAATGGCTGGCTGTCGCGAATCCCCTCGATCGCCGGCAGCAGTGACTCATCCACGATCAGCACCCTGGCTCGGCAATCGCGCAGGATGTAGTCGCATTCGCGGGGGGTCACCATCGTGTTGATGCTGACGGCCACCCCGCCGGCCTTCACGATGCCGAAGAAGGAGGCCACCCACTCGGGTCGGTCCAGGGACAGGATCGCGACGAAGTCCCCCAGGCGAACGCCGAGATTGTTGATCAGGGCGTTCCCGACCTGGTTGACCTCGCGTGACACCTGCCGGAACGTCAGGCTGCGGTCCGGGCTGTAGAGGGCGACCTTGTCCGCTCGGGCGCCGAGGTTGCGCTCGAGGATGTCAACGGCGTTGTAGTAAAGGGGGACGTCGGCTGCTGTTCTCATCGATCCTCACGTCCGGCTCGCCGAGCCGGCCCGGTGGTCCCTCCAGCTCCGGTGGTCCTGCTAGCTCCGCAGGGCCGGGATCACTTCGCGGCCGAACTTCTCGATCTGCTCCCGCCGTTCAGGCCAGCGACCGCGCATGAACTGCAGGGCCATGTGCTCCACCCCGATATCCACGTAGGGTTTGAGCGCCTCGACGAGCTGCGCGGGTGTGCCCCTGAGCGTGTCCTCCTCCTGGGGCACCGCCTCATCTGTGACATCGATGGGACGCACACAACAGAGCTTGACGTCGCCCGGATCTCTGCCCGCCTCCGCCGCCCACTCCCGGAGCTGGGCGAAGCGAGCGGCGAGCTCCCGGGGGGTGATCTTGACGAAGTACGAGAACCAGGCGTCGGCATACTTGGCGGCCCGCCGCTGGGCTGGTTCGCTTTCCCCGCCGATCCAGATCGGGAAGCGCGGCTGCTGAACCGGCCTGGGATTCACGGCCACCGGGTCGAACTGGTAGTACCGGCCCTTGAAGCTCGGCCGTTCCTGGGCCCACAGAAGATTGAAGATCTGCAGCTGCTCCTCGGACATGCCGGCCCTGTCCTTGAAGGTGACGCCCAGCGCCTCGAATTCCTCGGGCATCCAGCCGATCCCGACGCCGAGGATGAGCCGCCCCTTGGACAGCGTGTCGATCGAGGTTGCCACCCTGGCGGTGAACAGGGGGTGGCGATAGGGCAGCACGATGACCGCCGACCCGAGGGAGATCGTCGTGGTGACGCCGGCCAGGAAGGTCAGGACGGTGAGGGTCTCCAGAAAGGGACTCTCGGGCGGGACGAACCAGGTGTCGTTCGACTTGTACGGGTAGCGGGTGTTCATCTCCCAGGGATTCACCATTCGCTCCGCCGCCCAGACCGAATCGAAACCCAGCCGCTCCGCCTGCTGCGCCGCTTCGGTGAGCACCTCGGGGACGGCCGCCCGACCCGAGACAGGGAGAAAGACACCAAGCTTCATCGCCGCACCTCGCTTCGTCACCTGGCGTCGAAACATAGCATCGGCAACCACGAGTTGGGAGCGCTTCGACGGGGCACGCTTATCCGGTTTATTCAGCACCCGCGAGAAGCTCCGGCCAGGTCCGGTCGATAGCACGTCTCCTGGCCGCGCGACGGTTGAGCTGGGTAATGCCCGTGGCGCGACCGCGCCGTCGCGGGTTTCCATCGTCGGGCCTCGGGCCGCGGAGCTCCGCGTAGGCCGTCGGTTCGATCTTCGAGGTCAGTCCGAGGAGGGTGTCGAATGCGGCCATCGGATAGAACCGACGGTTGAATCGAAACACGAACTCCTCGAGGTAGCGCTCGAGGTGGTCCGCGCCGACGCCGCGGTGCGTGCCCCGCAGCCACGTCTTGAGGTTGGAGACGACCCGATGGATCCCCGGAACGACGCTGACCTCCTCGCCGGCCTTCTTGAGCGCGCGCCCGGACCGAGGTTGATGGCGGTAGCCGCTGGCGAGCAGGCGGTTATAGCCCGCCCAGATGTCGCTGTGGAGGGTCGAACCGGGGGCGACATTCCGGAGAACGAAGTCCGTCTGCGTCGTGCCGGACGCGTCCCGGATGACCTCCATCCGGAGTCGTCCGAGGCTGTGAGCGTGATGCTCGACGGCAATGGCGACCAGGAGGGCCTTCCGGTCCGCTGTTGAGCGGCCTCGATTGAACCCTTCCTGCGTACCGCCCACCCACGTCTTGTCGACCTCGACCACACCGGACAGCCGCTCGCGCTGCGGATTGACCATCGCTCGACGGATCTTCTGAAGCAGCATCCAGGCGGTTTCGTAGCGGCGGAGGCCAAGTTGCTTGCGGAGCTGTCGAGCCGAGATCCCTGTATTGAGGGTGGCAGCCAGGTACATCGCCCAGAACCAGGTGATGCGTGGCAATCGAGTCCCGTGCAGGACCGTTCCAGCGGTCAACGAGGTCTGCTGTCGGCACGCCGCGCATTGCCACAGGCGACGCTTCACCAGCTCGTAGGCTCGCGTTGCCCCGCAGGCCGGGCAGACGAACCCCCCCGGCCAGCGTCGGCCCGCCAGATAGCGGACGCACGCGGC
>JAUSJS010000285.1 GCA_030647575.1 Candidatus Limnocylindrales bacterium
TCCGCGTCGGCAAGAACACCGTCATCGCCGGCTCCTTCGTGACCGACGGCCGAATCGTCCGTGGCAACGCGCGGGTCTGGCGAGGGGGCAAGGTCATCGCCACCGACAAGATCGAGTCCCTCCGGCGCTTCCGCGACGACGTTCGCGAAGTCGCCACGAACTACGAATGCGGGATCGGTCTCGCGGGCTTCCACGACCTGCAGGAAGGCGACATCATCGAGTGCTTCACCTCACAGACGGTGAGCCGAGCCGTCGCTGGCTGAGTGACGCGTGAACTGCCTCGCCGCCGCTCCGGCGGTCCAGGCCAAGACGCAGGTGAGCACGTGAGCGAGCGCACCCTGAGGTGCGTGAGCGAGCGCGCGCAGCCGACAACGCCGGCATGGGCCGTCGCAGCGGCGGCCACCCGATGAGTCAGCGGACCGAGCGGGTCGACGAGCTGTTGCGACAGGAGATCGGGTCGATCGTGGCCCGTGACGTGGCCGATCCGCGGATCGGGTTTGCCACGATCACTTCGGTCGAGACGACGCCGGATCTTCGCCATGCCAAGGTCTGGGTGAGCGTCATCGGTCAGCCCCCGGAACGTGATGCCACCGTGGCCGCCCTGCGCCGGGCGATGCCGTTCGTGCGGCATGAGCTCGGCACGCGCCTACGGATCAAGCGCATTCCAGATCTCCACATCCACCTGGACGACACGGCCGAGCGCGGCACGCGCCTCCTCCAGTTGCTGAGCGAGCTGGAGTCGGGTGCGACGCCGGAGGGCGAGGCCCCCGTCGGCGAGTCGTTGCCAACCCCGGTCCCACGGCTGCCACATGCCGGCGACCTGCCCGACGAGCCGCCGTCGGCGGTCCGACGTCCCGAACCGGGCACCCGCACGCGTCGAGACGGCCCGCGGGTCGGAGGACGATCGGTCGCAGGTCCTCGAGGCGGCCGCCGGACGTCGCGATGAGCATCGACCTCGGGCCATATCTGTCGGCCGTCCCGGAGATCGTGGTCGCGCGCCTGCGCGGCGCCCGCCGGGTGCTGGCCGCCAGCCACGAAAACCCCGATGCCGACACGCTCGGGGCGGCGCTCGGGGTCGTTGGCCTGGTCGAATCACTGGGCGGCGCCGCCGACCCGGTCTGCACCGATCCCGTTCCGTCGCTCTACGAATTCCTGCCCGGCATGGAGCGCTTCCGAACGGATCCGGACCCGGCGGCAACGTACGACCTGGTGGTCGTCCTGGATTGCGGCTCTCTCGATCGGATCGGCCAGGTTAGCGTGCGCCAGGCCGACCTGTTTACCCGGTTGCCCCGCGTCGTCATCGATCACCACGCCTCGAACGATGCCGCCGGCGAGGCCGACTGGATCGACCCGCGGGCCGCCGCGACCTGCGAGATGGTCGCCCTTCTCGCCGCGCGGCTCGGGGTCGACCCGGCGACCGGTGACGGTGCGCTGGCCGCCAACCTGATGGCCGGGATCGTGATGGACACGGCGACCTTCGCCCACCCCAACGCCACGCCACGAACGCTGATGGTTTCGGCCTGGCTGATCGCCGCCGGAGCACCTCTCTCTGACATCTCGCGCCGACTCTATCGCTCGAAGCCCGAGGCCCAGCTCCGCCTCTTCGGCCGGATCCTGGACCGGCTCGAAAGCGCCGATAACGGACGGATCGTCTGGTCGAGCGTGACCGACGCGGACTTCGCCGAGACCGGCGCCGAGCGTGCCCATTCTGAGGGGCTGATCGACCTGCTCTCCCAGGCCGAGACTGCCGAGGTCGCCATCCTGTTCAAGGAAGCCGGCCCGACGGAAACCCGGGTCAGCGTGCGGACGCGGCCCGGCGGTGTCGATGCGACCGTCCTGACCGGACGTTTCGGCGGCGGCGGCCATGCCAGGGCCGCAGGCGCGACGGTCGCCGCGCCGCTCGCCGACGCACGCCCGGCCGTGCTCGCCGAGGCGACCCGCCTGGCCGCCGCGGTCAGTCGCTGACGATGGCGCGCTCTTCGCTTGGTCCCGGTCTGGACGGCATCCTGATCGTCGCCAAGCCGGCCGGTCCCACCTCGCATGACGTCGTCGCGCTGGTTCGCCGGCTGGCCGCCACCCGGCGCGTCGGCCACGGCGGAACCCTGGACCCGTTCGCCTCCGGCGTCCTGCCGATCTTCCTGGGACACGCGACCCGGGTCGTCGAGTACCACCTCGGCGACCGGAAGGCCTACCGCGCGACGGTCTGCTTCGGCGCTTCGTCGACGACCGACGATCTCGAAGGGGAGCTGACGCCCGCGACCGGGCTGGCGCCTTCACGTGCCGTCGTCGAAGCGGCCATGACCGAGCTCACCGGTGACATCTCGCAGCGACCCCCGGCCTACAGCGCGATCAAGGTCAGCGGCCGGCGGGCCTATGCCATGGCGCGGGCCGGCGAGACGGTCGTGCTCGCCGCCCGCGACGTCACGATTCACTCGCTGGCGCTGGTGGCATGGGACGACACCGACCCGGATCGTCCGGTCGCGGTCGTCGAGGTCCAGTGCTCAGCTGGAACCTACGTACGTGCGCTGGCTCGCGACCTCGGCGAGGCGGTGGGGAGCGGCGCCTATCTCGGGGCGCTGACAAGGACGGCTTCTGGCCCGTTCGAGCTGGCTGATGCCGCCCCGCTCGATGAGATCCGCGCGGCAGCTGCCGAGAGTCCGACCGGCCTCGCCCCGTACCTGCGCCCGATCGACGACGGCCTCGAGGCGCTGCCGGTCGTCCCCTTGACCGACCTCGAGGTGGCTGCGATCGCAAAGGGCCAGTTCGTGCGACCGGCCGCAGGCCTGCCGGCGGCGGCCGAACACTACCGGCTGCAGGATCCGTGCGGCGGCCTCGTGGCGATTGCCACTGCGACCGCGGGGCGGCTTGCTCCCGACAAGGTCTTCGTGGCCCCGAAGGCGGCCACCACCCCGCCCGGAACCTGATCGCGGGCGTCGGAATGCAGGTCCTCCACGGGGTCGAGCAGCTGTCGCCTGAGCATGGCCCGGCATTCGTCGTCGTCGGCGTCTTCGACGGGCTCCACCTGGGCCACCTCTACCTGCTCGCCCATCTCGTCAGGGAGGCGGAGGCGCGCGGGGCCCGTCCCACGGTCATCACCTTCGACCATCATCCCGACGAGGTGCTGACCGGACATGCGCCGCCGCTGCTGCTGGACCCCCCGGAGCGCCTGGAACGCCTGGCCGCGGCTGGCGTGGCGCTCACGGTCGTCCAGCATTTCGATGCCGCGCTGCGCGAGACGCCCTATGACGTGTTCGTCGAGAGGATCCGCGAGCAGGTCGAGCTCCGAGGCTTCCTGATGACGCCCGATGCGGCCTTCGGCTACCAGCGGCGGGGCACCCCGGAGGCCCTCACCGACCTCGGGGTGCGCCAGGGCTTCGACGTCGTGGTCGTCCCCCCGTTCACGCTCAACGGCCGCGCCGTCCGCAGCTCCGAGATCCGGAGCGAGGTTGCGGCCGGGAACCTTGCTTCCGCGGCGGCCCTGCTGGGTCGACCGGTGAGCCTGACCGGGATCGTCGAGGACGCTGGTCCCGACGGGGTCGGCCTCGGATTTGAGCTGCCGGTCGCGCTACCACCGGGAGGCGAGTATGCCGGTCGGGTGCACGGGGAGCCGGCCCGCCTGCGGATCGATCGCGGCGTTGCCTACCTCCGGGCGAACGTCCCCCTTGGCGCGTGGGTGACGGTCGAGCTCATCGACGAGGATGCCACAGCGGCTCCGTGACGCCCCGCTCGTGGTTCTCGTAGCGGGCCATCACGAACAGCGCGTCGGAGAGCCGATTGAGATAGGGGATCACGGTCGGCCCGATCTGTTCCTCGCGGGCGAGCGTCGTGGCCGCCCGTTCGGCCCGCCGGCAGACCGTGCGGGCCACGTGGAGCTGCGCGGCCCCGGGGGATCCACCCGGCAGCAGGAAGTTGGCGAGCGGCCCGACGACATCGTTGAGCTCGTCGATCAGGCGCTCCAGCTTTGCGATGTGACGGGGTTCGACGGTCGGGACCGGGTGGCGAGCCTGGCTGACCGCGGGCGTCGCCAGGTCCGATCCGAGGTCGAACAACTCGTTCTGGATCAGCCCGAGCTCCGTCGTGAGGCGCTCACAAAGGCCGGTTGCGATGGCCACACCGATCTGCGAATTCAGCTCGTCGACCGTGCCGTAGGTCTCGACCCGCTGCGAATCCTTGGGGACTCGCTGGCCACCGCCCAGCCCGGTCAGCCCTTCGTCGCCGGTCTTGGTGTAGATCCTGGTCAGGCGTGGCATGGGCAGTCTCCGTCGGGTTGCTCGGTGTCGAGGGCTATTCTCGGGCAACCTGAGGAGCGGCCGCGGCATAGGCGGCTAAGGCAGATCAGGGTCCCTTCTGGCGCACCATACATGGGCGGACTGTTACGGCCGATGCCTGGTTCTTGCTGGCCTTCCGTCCCATTCGTTCCACCTCGATTGAGCGTGACGAACGGCCGAATCGGGCGGTGACGGGCCGCGCAACCCCTTTGATCGGCCTTTGGAGTCCACGGACGATTGTTGCGCCGTTTTCGCCCGGCCAGCGGCACGCCCCGTCGACACGGCCCGCGCCCCTGT
>JAUSJS010000286.1 GCA_030647575.1 Candidatus Limnocylindrales bacterium
CGATCTCGCGCGCGAGATCGGGCGCAACGACGCGGTGGTACGGCGGCTCTTCACCGCGCGGGTCAACCCGGAGCTTCGGACGGTCGCCGCACTCGCGGCGGCACTCGATGCAGAGATTCGGATTGTGCCGCGCCGACGCCGACGGACAACCAAGACGGAGCGCGTGGCGCCGACCGGTGCCTGACCTTGCCGACAGCCGCCGTTCATGAGCCCTGGGACGTCATCTACTACGCAGCCGGGCACGGACGCTGTCCGGTCGACGAGTTCCTCGACGGCTGTCCCAGCCGTGGATGACGGCCTTCAGCGAGCGCGACTACGAATCGGTGCGTCGGCTCGGAGTCGATCACCGAGCCCAGTTCCCTCGAAGGATCAAGGAGTGACCGGCTCGGCCAGCCGCGGATAGCCATTGGCCACCTATGAGGCGGCCGACGCCTCTACTCAGGCTCGCTCTCGTACGATGTCGAATGTGACTCGCGACGGCTCCACGATTTCCGCCGAGCTCCAGCGCGAGCTCGAGAGGCTGCGTGCCGACAACGAGCGCCTTCGTGGCCTCCTGGGCTTGAACGACCCGAGCCGACTTGACCCTGTAGCTCCGTGGGAACCGACGCTGTTTCAGGACCCCACAAGCCGTGCAGAACTCCCGACAGTGAACCGCAGCTCGCCCAGCGAGGCGAAGATCGCGCTGTTTCGGGAGCTCTTCGCCGGGCGCGAGGATGTCTACGCTTTGCGATGGGAGAACGAGCGAACGGGGAAGTCCGGCTGGGGCCCGGCGATCGTCGGAGGCTGGGCGAACGCTCGAAAGCCGGGGCGCGAGTATGCGTCCTTCACACCTGAGGTCGTTGAGGCACATCTGGTCGGCGGCAGCCACGCCGGCGTGTACCCGCTGCTCCGCGACGACCGTTGCCGCCAGCTCGTGTGTGACTTCGACGGACCAGGCTGGGCGCTCGATGCCCTGTCCTACGTTGACGCTGCTCGAGACGCCGGCATTCCCATGGCATTGGAGCGGTCGAGATCTGGCGACGGTGCGCACGTGTGGGCGTTCTTCTCCGGTCGGGTGCCAGCGTCCGCGGCCCGGCTGGTCGGTGTGTACCTGTTGCGCGAGGCCATGACGATTCGGGCCGAACTGGATCTAGCCAGCTACGACCGCCTGTTTCCGACACAGGACTTCATGCCGAAGGGCTCGTTCGGGAACCTGATCGCCCTCCCGCTACGGAGCTTTCGTACCGGTGGCTTCACGCACGTCGAGGTCTTGCTCTGGCCACGCACGCTGGCCGCGCTCGACGCGATGGCGCCCGTGGTCGAGCTTCTCGACACCGACTGATCGCGGACTGCAGTATTCGCCGCCGGAACGGTCATCCGCGACGCGACGAGTCCGTGCCGACACCTGCGCCCAGCCCGCGCATCCACCGGCCGGCAAGGAGACCGACGCGATCGTCCCGTCGGCGAGCGGCTGAGGGCGAACCGGACCCGCCGGCGCCTCAGTCGGGCCGGATTCGCCTTCCCGCGGCCGGTCTCGCCGTGGCCGGGCGCGCGAGGCGCTCCTCGACGCCACGGAGACGATCGCTCAGAAACGCTCGCTCGGGGCCGTTCGTGGTGAGCTCCAACGCGCGTCGGTAGGCATTCGACGCCTCCGACCAGCGCTCCAAACGCCGGAGCAGGTCGGCCCGTGCCGCGTGGAGGTAGGAGTAACCGTCCAGGGCTCCCGACGCCGAGATCCCGTCCATCATCGCCAGGCCGGTTGCCGGCCCGTCCCGCATCGCGACGGCTACGGTCAGGTTGAGCTCCACGATGGGTGATGGGCTCATGCGCATGAGCGACCCGTAGAGCGAGGCGATCTGGGCCCAATCGGTGTCGGCCGGCGTGGCCGCCTCGTCGTGGAGCGACGCGATGGCCGCCTGCACCTGATAGGGTCCCGGCCGGCCCATGGCCAGCGCCCGCTCGATGAGCGCCCGGCCCTCGGCGATCCGTGTCGCGTCCCAGCGCGAACGGTCCTGATCCTCGAGCAGGATCAATTCCCCGCCGTTGCCCACCCGGGCCTCGCGTCGCGCGTCGTGGAGGAGCATCAGGGCCAGCAGGCCGAGCGCCTCGGGTTCGTCGGGCAGCAGCGATGCGACGACCCGGCCCAGGCGGATCGCCTCGGCGGACAGCTCCCGACGGACGAGCGAGTCGCCGGAGGTCGCGGCATAGCCCTCATTGAAGACGAGGTACAGCACGTGGAGCACCCCGTCGAGCCGTTCCGGCAGGAGCTCCGCCGGCGGGACGCGATAGGGAATCCCGGCGTCGCGGATCTTGCGCTTGGCCCGGACGAGGCGCTGGGCGAGCGTCGGCTCCACGACGAGGAAGGCTCGCGCGATCTCGGGCGTGGTCAGCCCGCCCAGGGTCCGCAGCGTCAGGGCGACCCGCGCGTCCATGGCCAGCGCGGGATGGCAGCAGGTGAAGATGAGACGAAGTCGATCGTCGGCGATGGGCATGGCGTCCTCCGACGGCCCCGTTTCGATGGCGTGCAGGCTCGCTTCGAGCGATCCCTCGCGCGCGAGCGTTTCGGTCTTCTCGGTCAGGCGCTTGCGACGCCGCAGGCGATCGATGGCACGGTTGCGCGCGGTCGTCGTGATCCACGCTCCCGGGTTGTCAGGCACACCCCGCTCCGGCCACGTCTCGAGCGCCGAGATGAACGCGTCCTGGACCGCCTCCTCTGCCAGATCGAAGTCGCCCAGGACGCGGA
>JAUSJS010000296.1 GCA_030647575.1 Candidatus Limnocylindrales bacterium
GCGGCAACCCTGGGCACCGATGCGTGCTCGGCGGGCTGACGCGTGTCGGCGGCATTGCCGTTGAACCCGCCCCGGGGCGAAGGTGCCGACGACACGGGCGCGCTGTCCGCGAAAGCCGCTGTGAACGCGGCGACCAGTTTCGTCGCAGCCGTCCTCGTCCACCCGTCGGGCGCGAGCGCCGGCGCGTAGACCAGCGACTCGCCGATTCCGTGGCGGGCCGCCGCACGCGCGATCGAGGCTCGGTCGTCTGGGCTGGCGCCCGCCAGCAGCACCTGGGGCGGCCACGGAATCCCGGGCTCGAGACGGTTCGGACGCGCCCGGGCCGCCAGCGCCGCCAACGCCCCGAGCAGCGCCCCGTGGTCGAGCCGGGCGTCATAGCGACCGGTGAAGACCAGAAAGCGCTCGCCCACGCCGAGGCGGGAGCGCAGCTCGGCGGTCTCGCGCTCGGACCGCCGGGTCGACCGGGCGGTGAACGCGGGCCGAGCCGCGAGGGCAACCACATGCAGGCGCTCGGGCCGGATGTGGAGCACCCGACGGGCGGCCTGCGCCACGGCCTCGGTGCCCACGATCACCGCCGCCGCGTCGCGCAACAGCTGCGCCCGCAGGCGCTGTCCGAAGCGGCCGGCGACCGACTGCTGGAAGGCGCCGGGCATCTCCCACGGCGCGAGATCCAGCAGTGTCGCCACCACCGGAAGCGCCGGGGCGATCGGCAGGGGCCCGCCACCGATCACGTGGTAGACGGCGCCGGCCGCCCCGCCACGCTCGGCCCGCCACGCCACGCCAAGGGACGCGCCCCGAAGAATGAACGGATCGACCGTCATGCCCGCGGCACCCAGGATCCGGGTGGGCGGCAGGAGCCGGCGGCCCACCACGTCGAGGCGGCGATAGCGCGTGGTCGGGTCAGGCAGGTCGGAGCGCAGGAAGAACGCGAAGGATTCGCCGGCCAGTGGGTCGGCGTCATACGCGCCCAGGAGGCCATCGAGGTAGGCCGCGGTCAGCGGTGCCCGATCGGGGGCCTGCAGCGGCCGGGCATCCAGGACGACCCGGACGCCGGGGGTCGTTGGCGCCAGCTTTGGGCTCCCGAGACGATCCGTCGCGCTCCTGCTCACGACCGGCGGCGGCGGAGCAGGCGACCGCGCAGCTCCTCCGCTCGAAGCTGGACGACGACGACGAGCGCCTCGACGATGATCCGCCGGCTCATCTTGGACTGGCCGATGCGTCGATCGCGGAAGGTGATCGGGACCTCATGGATGCGTGCCCCCGCACGGCTCGCCCGGAAGGTCATCTCGATCTGGAAGACGTAGCCGCCGGCGTGGACGCCGTCGAATGGGACCGCCGCGAGCGTAGAGGCACGCCACGCCTTGAATCCACCCGTCAGATCGTGCGGCCCGAGCGACAGGACGGTCCTGGCGAACAGGCTCCCGCCGCGGGACACGATCCGGCGACCGACGCCCCAGTCAACCACGCCGCCGCCCCGCGCGTAGCGCGAACCGATCACCAGATCCGCCCTGTCGTCGACGACCGGGGCCACGAGCCCGGGGAGCGCCCCGGGATCGTGGCTGAAGTCGGCGTCCATCTGGACCACGGTGGTGGCACCGCCACTGAGCGCATGGGCGAAGCCGTCGAGATAGGCCCGCCCGAGCCCCTGCTTTGCCGCCCGATGCAGGACACGGATGCGAGGATCGGCGGCGGCCAGGTCGTCAGCCAGCTGGCCGGTTCCATCGGGCGAGTTGTCGTCCACCACCAGGAGCGTCGCAGCCGGCAGGGCTGCCAGGATCGCGGTCGAGATCGGGCCCAGGTTGTCGGCCTCGTTGTAGGTCGGGAGGACCACCCAGACGCCCGCCTCCGGCATGGTCGCCGCCGTGTCGGTCGGTGCGGCAGACGTCTCGATCATGGGCGCCAAGTGTAGAGGGCGCCGCCTCGAGCTAGCGCGGCTTCACCGTCAGCGTACGGGTGAGTCCCGACTTGCCGATCCAGCTGGTGGCGGTGACTCTGACGGTGTATTTACCGGGCTCGACCAGCTCCCGATGGCCGTCCCGGCCGTTCCACGACCAGGTCCACGTGCCGCGCGCCAGCAGTTTGTCTGTCCAGATCCGGCGAATGAACCGCGAACCCTGGTAGATCGCGACGGTCACGGTGGCCGAGCGTGTGAGCTTGAGGCTCAGTTGATCCTTCTGGCCCAGCGTAGGCTTGAACGATGACCTGGCCCAGCTCAGTCCGGCGATCGTCCGGTCAACCAGCACTGGAGTCTCGCGGACGGTGCCATTGCCGGCGGCGTCGATGCCGTCCACACGGAAGTTGTACACGCCGTCGGCGACGGTCTTGCCGGCAGTGTCCGTGCCGTCCCAGGCCCATTCGCCAGCGGATTGCGCATCGAGGATCCAGCTGCGTACCACCGCCCCACGCTTGTCGAGGACTCGAGCCTTCCCCCTGACGAGCTCGCTGGCACCCATACGCAGGGTCGTGGCATCGAAGCGGCGATCGCCATTCGGCGAGATCGTGACGGGCGTCGCGGTGGAAGTCAGCGCCGGGAACAGCGCGTCGACCGTGACCACCCCCTGGGCCGAGGCGCGGTTGTCCGAGGCATCGGCGGTCCAGACCGTGACCTGATACGGGCCGTCCGGGACCACGGCAGCGTCCGGGCCGCGGCCGTCCCAGGTGAACTCGGCGGCGGTTCCGTCCGCGGCGCCCTCGAGGATCGGCATGCCGGCGATGCCATCGAAGTACGGCTCGACTCGCCAGCCGTACCTGATGAACCCGCTGGCGGTCAACTGCATCGTGGTCGCGTCCAGGCGCCCGTCGCCATTCGGTGAGAAGACGGCCGCACTGACCGTCGAGGCCGTGATCAGCGGCGGCACCGTGTCGGTGATGAACTTGTCCTTGATGACGGCGTAGAGCTCGGGCCGGCTGCCGTCGTAACCGAGGGCCCAGATGCCCGCACCACGCAGGTCGTACTGGTTGATCAGGTCGTACTTGGCGGCCAGCGACTCGGCATCGTCGTAGTAGGTCTGCCGCCAGCCGGTCACGCAGCCGTAGGTCGCGCTGCAGTTTTCGCGCGTGTAGGCGGTCCACGCCACGCCCTCGACCGGGTCGTACTGGCGGCCGTTGGTGTTGGCGAGGTCCAACGCCGTCTCGTACAGGACGGAGACGGACGAACCGTACGTGGCGGCCGAGGTCGTCGGCGAGTTCAGCGCCGCCGTCGCCGTCGACCACGCGCGCCCGTAGTAGGGCACGCCCAGGATCAGCTTCGACGCGGGCACGCGGCTGGCATAGGCTGCCAGTGTGTCGGCGATGTCGTAGACCGGCCCGCCGATCGGGGCTACCGAGCCAGCCGTGCCCGACGAGCCGCCCTTGTAGTCGTAGCCCATGATCACGATCGCGTCGGCGCCACCCGGTGCGGTCGCCGCCTCGATCGGGTAGTTGCCGATGTAGCCGGTGGCATCGAAGGTGAGCTGGTAACCGGGCGCGACGGCATCGAGCTCGGCGCGAACCGCCTGGACAAGCGCCGTGAACTCGTCGGCGTACGTGGACGCGATCGGCTCGAAGTCCAGGTTGACGCCGTCAGCGCCTCGATCGCGCACTGCGGCGGCGATCTGGCGGGCGAGATTGGCTCGCGCGGTGGCGCTGCCGAGCAGCGCCTTCTGGCGGGTCACGCCGCTGGAGTTCCAGGCGAAACTCTGGATGGTCAGGACCACCCGGGTGTTGTTCGCGTGGGCCGTCTGGATGATCTCGGTCATCTTCGAGCTGGTCCAGCCACTCCAGCCGACCGTCGTGGAGCCGTCGCTATTCCCGATCTGGAGGCTGCCGTCCGAGGCCGCCCCGACGCCGAAGTAGGCGATCGTCGAGAGCTTCTCCCAGTCGAGCGTCGTGGAGCTGTCGGAGAGCTCCCAGTAGGGCAGGAAGCCGAACACCTCACGGCGCAGGCCGCCCGGGTCGACGGCGGCGGCGAGGTCGGCGGTTATCGCGGCCGCCGGGTCGAGGATCGGGCTGTCGAGCGGGCCGTTGGCCGGGGCCGGTAGGTTTGGGGCGGCCGGCGAGGCGGGCTCCGTGGCCGGGCCGACACCCGGCGCGGTCGAGGGCTCGGCGCCTGGCGCCGCATTGCGGATCGCCTGACCGGTCAGCCGGCCGGCCGGCAGGGGTCGCGGCGGAACGCCCCCCACGGCCCAGTCATCTTCGGGCCGGGGCGTGAACGGGATGCTGACCCGCCCACCTGGGGCGAACGCGATCCGGTCGTCGGCGTGCGCGACCGCCTCCTCGTACTGGATCGTCGGATGGACGGCGCTCGCGGAAACGACAGCACCGGGAACCGCGGCACCGACACCGGTCAGCGGAGCGCTCACGACGAGCACCAGCAGGCCGCAGGCCAGGGCGACGAGGCGGGTTCGGGATCGGGCAAGTCGCCCGCGAGGCGCGATCGGGCGGCGAGGAGTGGACGACACAGCGTTCCTCAGCAAGGTTGCCAGGACGTCCGACTCTAGGCCCTCGGGGTCAATGCGTCCATCCGACGATGGTCCCGGTCACCGCTGGTACGGGCGGGTCTGCTGCGGTCTGGTGTGGTTCTCGAGCGGGCCCGGCTCCGGTCGGTGACCGGGCGGTCAGTGGAGCGGGAAGGCGCGTCGCGTCGACTGTGCGGCGCCACCGACGTCCTTGCCGGTCGCCTTGAACGTGACGGTCCCGGTCCCGCCCGTCTTGAGCTTGATCGTCGCCCGGTAGGTCGTGCTCGACAGCTTCACCGTCCCGACGCTCCAGGCGGTGACACCCGGCTGCGAGACCGTCACTCGCGGATTGGCCGAGAGCGGCTCGGCCGTGGTGACCGTGACCGTGATCGTCTGACCGCGACCTGGTGTCGCATCGCTCGGCTTGATCAGGAACGCATCGGCCTCGAACGCAATGGACTGGGCGGCGACGAGCGTTCCGTCCCTCGCCACGACGTACGAGAGGTAGCGACCCGGCGGCAGCATGGAGCCGTCCGAGCGGCGGCCATCGAACGACCATGTGTACCTGCCCGCGTCGAGCGGAGCGGCGGCCAGATGTGTGTCGATGACCTTCGCCGCAGCGTCCCGAAGGGTCCAGGTCACGGTCATCGGTCGGGAGAGGCTGAACGAGAGCTCGGTGGTCGGGGCGAGCTGGTCGAGATCCTGTGGGAAGAAGACCGACGTCGAGCTTGCCACCGAGCGGAGCGCGCCGACCAGGCTGACCGTGCGTTCCTGGCTTGGGCCGGTGTTTCCGCCCGCATCGCGCGGCGCGACGCTGACGATGTACCGACCATCAGGGGCGATCGAGCCGCCGCTGTCGCGGCCGTCCCAGACGACCGAGATTGGCCCGAGGCCCGCAGCGACGGTCCAGCTCTTGACGGTCGAGCCGTAGCCGTCCCGGACGGTGGCTACCACCGACCCGGGCTCCGAGCTGGTGGCACTCAGCGCGACCGTCTCGCGATAGCCGTCACCGTTGGGCGAGAACGAAAGGGCCGTCGCCGGACCCGGCGTCAGCGTCGTGAGTTGCGCCGGCGTCGTGTCGACCGCGATCGTCCCGCTTGCGTTGAGGGGCCGGTTCTGCCAGGCATCCACCGCGCTGATCGAGAGCATGTACGTGCCGTCCGGGACGTACTGTCCGGTTCCGGCCGGGTTCCAGACCAGCTGGAAACTGGTACCTGAGCCGTTCCCCTGGAACAGCTCGTACCCGCTGGGGCCCTGGATGGCGGCCGTCCAGTTCACCGCTTCCGTGAAGGTTCCGCCAAGCACGACCTGATCGGCGACACCGTCCCCATTTGGCGAGAAGGCACCCCCGCCCAGGTCCAGGCTTCGCAGCGCCGGTGCCGCGCTGTCGCGCGCCACGAGGTCATCGACGGACATGTACCCCGAGATGCTCGGGTCATCGAGGCCCTGGACGAGCACGACGCGCTGCGCCGTCAGCCCGAACGCGGAGAGCTGATCCATCACCCGAAGGCGTGTCCCGGCCGTGAGCGTCCGGGAGGGGATGCCGGTCGCCGGATCGCTGAACAGGTTCGCCCCCTCGGTCGCGACCGAGGCATTGCCCGGGACGGCCAGGCTCGGCGGATCGACGCCGGTGTCGCCGGCCCCGCTGTTGACGAGGTCGCCGACGGTCACGCCGGAGGAGCGCACGACGAGCGAGCGATAGAAACCCGAGGTTGGAGTCCTGGGGTCCTGGTACGCGGTGGCACCGGGCGTTCGAACGGATGGGAACGAAACGATGTTCCCGTTGGTGTACGGCTGGGTCGCCCACAGCGACTCGATCGGCCCCTGCGTCGTGAACAGCGTCCGCAGGTAGCCTTCGGGTCCCGCGTGGCCGTCGGCGATGACCGCGGCGGCGCCCGCCTTCAGGAAGCCGGCGGCATAGTTGTCGACACGCTGGCGGGCGACCGACACGGTGGGTTCAGCCTGGCCCGGCTCCGAGTTGCCCGCGGCGTAGCACAGGTGATGGAGCAGGACGACGGCGCCCGGCGCCAGATCGAGCGTTGAGACGTACGGCTCACCGTAGTAGACGTTGTTGCTGTCGCCGGCGCCCTCGGTCGCGTTCAGACCGAAGCCGTCCTTCGTCGTGTAGCTGGGGTCATACGTGTAGGGGCTCGGCCAGCCATTGCCGTGACCCATGTAGATCACCACGGAAGCGCCCGAGACGGCGGCCTTGACCCGCGCCCACGTGGCGTTCGGGCTGTAGACCTTCACCACGTTGGAGGTGTGCCTGATCGCTTCCGCGTACGCCTGGTCGGCATATGCGCGGTACGTCGACGTCATCCCATGGGTCGCCCCGACGATGATCACGACCTTCGGCTCGCCCGAGGCGGCGACCGATGGGACGGCCGCGCCGAGCGAGGCGAGCAGGAGCAGGACGAGGGCGACGGCGGTCTTGCGCAATCAAGGGCTCCGAACGGGTCCGCGAGGGTCGGTACGAAGGGCTCGGCGATCTGTGGCACAAGCCTCGTCCACGGGCGGGCCCCGCTCAATCGCGGGATGGTCCGGGCGTCGCTAGTCCGTTCGGGTTGACGCGGGTGGGGTTCGGCGCGGCAAGGTGAGGTCTGGGCCGCTACGATCGGAAGGGGGAACGCGCCGGGAGACGCCAGACGTCTCCGAGTGGATCAGGTCGAGCCGGCGCGCAGGCGGCTGACGAGGTCGGCGAGGGGCGAGTTCGAGGCGTCGCGCTCGGAGAGGATCGGGCGCCCGGCCGACGCACCCGGGACGGCGGGCCAGGGAACGCCGACCGCGGGGTCATCCCAGGCAAAGCCCAGCTCGTCGGAGCCGTCGTACTGGTTGGTGACCAGGTAGAGAAGGTCGAGGGGTTCCAGCGCCAGGAACCCGTGAGCGACGCCTTGTGGGATGGTGACCCAGTCGTCCTGGCGCAGCTCGCGGGTCTCGATCGCGGGTGCCGCCGCCGAACCGTCCAGCATCGGGCGGACGTCGACCAGGGCCACGAAGGCACGACCCGCCGCGACCACCCAGTAGTCGAGCTGGCGGCGATGGAGATGGAGACCCCGCAGCACGCCGGCGGCCGAGGTCGACAGGTTTGCCTGCACGAACCGGGCCGCCTCATCGCCGCCGGGGGGTCCGATGCCGCCGGCCTTCCCAGCCCGCCACAGCTCACGGAACGAGCCTCGCTCGTCCGCGTGGCGCGCCACCGCGCCGTATCGGACGCCTGCCAGCGCGGATGTCGCCCGCTCGAGGCTCATGCACGCGCTCGCGTTGCGCGAAGGAGGGCGGGCGCATAGTCGGCCATGGCGTCCGGCCAGGCTCGCAGCGGCTCGCCCGAGGGGAGCGGCGTGGGTGCCAGGATGCCCCAGCGCGGCGGCGTCGAGGGCCGCTGCCAGCTGGTCGAGGACACCTCGTTGATCACGACCTCGGCGCCGGCTCGCCTGACGACGTCACGAGCCCACTCCGCGCGGCTGGCGACGTGTCCGTTCACGACGTGGTGGATCCCGGCGATCGCATCGGCGGCCAGCAGCTCCACGATCGCCTCGGCAAGATCGTGGACGTACGTGGGCGTCCCCCACTCGTCGGCGACGGCGCGCAGCGGTTCGCCGGCCGCGGCCGCGTGATCCGCGGCCTCCAGGATCCGGCTCGGGAAGTCGCGTCCGGGCGTGCCGAAGAGCCACGCGGTCCGGACGATGCCGAGGCTGCCGGCCTTCGCGCTCTCGTAGGCATGCGTGGCCAGGCGCTCGCCTTCGAGCTTCGAGGCGCCGTACGGGTTGACTGGCGCGGGCCGATCGTCGGGTGCATAGCCGCGACCGTCGGTCCGCCGGCCATCGAATACCTCATTGGTGGAGATGGCCAGCAGGTCGATTGAGCGCGCCGCGCACGCCTCGGCCAGGGTCCCGGTCGCCGTGCCGTTGCGGCGCAGGGCGAGCTCCGGGTCCAGCGCGCAACCGTCGACGTCGCTCCATGCCGCCGCGTGGATGACCACCTCGGGGCGGTCACGGTCCAGGCACTCCAGCACACCCTCCGGCGCATCGAGATCGAACGCCGCTCGATCCCAGGCGATCGGCCCGGCCGGTCCGCTGAACGGGGCATCCGCCAGCGCGCTGACGAGCGCGCGACCGAGTCGCCCGGACGCCCCGGTGACCGCGACCCGCATCAGTCGCCCGGGCCAGATGACGGGGCCGCCGCCAGGCCGTTCGCCAGGCGGCGGCCATACTGGCGCTCGTACCAGCCATCCCAGTCGCCCGATCGCGCCGAGCGCCACCATGATTCGTTGGCCTGAAACCAGTCGATCGTCGAGGCCAGGCCATCCTCGAACGAGACGCTCGGGCGCCAGCCGAGCGCGGTCAGCTTCGCGCCGTCCATGGCATAGCGTCGGTCGTGCCCTGGGCGGTCCTCGACCTGGCGCACGAGCGACCAGGGCTTGCCCAGCCGCTCCAGGAGCAGGGCCACGACGGCCCGGTTGGTCCGTTCCGCACCCCCGGCCACGTTGTAGGTCTCGCCGCTCGCGCCGTGGCGCAGGACCAGGTCGATCGCCGCCGCATGATCCGCCACGTAGAGCCAGTCCCGCCGCTGGAGGCCGTCGCCGTAGAGCGGCAGCGGCCGGTCGTCGAGCGCGTTCGTGATGAACAGCGGGATCAGCTTCTCCGGATGGTGGTACGGGCCGTAGGTGTTCGAGCCGCGGGTCACAACCGCATCGAGGCCATGGGTGACGACGTAGCTCCGCACCAGCAGCTCTCCGGCCGCCTTGGCCGCGGCGTATGGCGAGCGTGGAGCGATCGGCGCGTCCTCCAACGCGTGTCCCGCCTCGACGTGCCCGTAGACCTCGTCGGTGGAGACCTGCAGGAAACGCGGCCGGCGCACGGCGACACGGCACGCCTCGAGGAGCACGTGGACCCCGATCACCCCGGTCGCCAGGAACGCCTCGGGGTCCAGGATCGAGCGATCGACGTGCGATTCGGCCGCGAAGTTGACGACCGCATCGATGGACTCGACGAGCGGCCGCACCACGGCCGGGTCGGCGATGTCGCCGCGCACGAAGGTCAGCCGGGCCGCCAGCTCCGGATCGTCGCGGACCGGCGCCAGGTTCGCCTCGTTGCCGGCGTAGGTCAGCTTGTCGAGGACCGTGATCCGCGTTCCGTCACGGCGCCCCAGGACGTCCCGCACGTAACACGAGCCGATGAACCCGGCTCCGCCGGTGACCAGGAGGTGGCCGAACGCCTGCGAGTCGCCCATGAGTCAGCCCACGGGTCGGGCGGTCGGCGGTGCGAGGCGTCCGGCCGCGTCGTCGGCGGCGGCCAGCTCGGCAGCCCGAAGCAGCGACGGCACCGTGCCGGCGTCGGTCCAGTGGCCGTCATAGATCCTGGTGAACAGCCGGCCGTTCGGGATGTAGTGGTTGAGCACGTCGGTAATCTCGAGCTCGCCGCGCCCGGACGGTGCCAGGCCCTCGATCACCTCGAAGGCGTCCGGCCGCAGGAAATAGACCCCGATCGGAATCAGGTCGCTCTTGGGCCGCTCGGGCTTCTCCTCGAACCCGACGACCCGGCCATGGACGTCCACTTCGGCCACGCCGAATCGCTCCGGATCCGGAACCTGGTAGAGCAGGGTGCCGGCGTCGAACGCCCCGGCCTCGAACTCGGCCGCCACGTCGGCCAGCGCCCTGCCGCGCAGGATGTTGTCGCCGAGCACGCAGCAGAACGCGTCGTCCCCGACGAAGTCGCGCGCGAGCCCGATCGCGTGAGCGATCCCCAGCGCCCCGGACTGGTAGCGGTAGGTCAGTTCGAGCCCGAACGCCGAGCCATCGGCGAGCAGCTCCACGATGTCGCCCACGCTCTTGCCCCCGACCACGACCATCACCTCGCGGATGCCCATTCCGGCGAGCGTCTCGATCGGGTAGTAGATCATCGGCCGGTCGTAGATCGGCAGCAGGTGCTTGTTGGTGACGATCGTCAGCGGGTAGAGCCGGGTCGCGGTGCCGCCGGCGAGGACGATGCCTTTCATCGCCGCGAAGGGTAGCAGTCGGGGGCATGACCAACGGCCCTTGACCGCGACACCAGGCCGGGCCGAAGATGGCGCGACTACATCGTGACACGGGGTAGTCAGGGCGATGACCCGATCCCAGTTGCTCAAGGGAACGACGACGCTGCTCATCCTCTCGGTCCTGCGCGAGGGCGAGCTGTACGGCTACGAGATCGCGGCGCGGATCCGCGAGCGGAGCTTGGCGTTCATCGATCCGGGCGAAGGCTGGCTCTATCCGGCGCTCCACCGGCTCGAGGCTGAAGGCGCCCTCGAGGCCACCTGGCGCGAAAGCGAGATTGGCCCGCGACGCCGCTACTACCGCCTCACACGCAAGGGCAGCCGGATGCTCGACGCGCAGGCGAGCGAATGGGACGCCTTTGCGCGAAGCGTCGGTCGCGTGACCCGGAGCTCGGCCGATGCCTGAGCCGACCATGCACGACCGTGACGCGTTCCTCCAGCGAATCGCCGACCGCCTGCCTTTCGACGAGGCGGAGCGGCTCGACATCCTCCGCGAGCTCGCCGTTCACCTGTCCGACTCGACCGCCAGGCTCGAAGCAGACGGCCTCACGCCTGACGCCGCCGAGCGGACGGCACTCGAGCGCCTCGGCCCGCCCGACCGATTGGCCGACGCTCTGACCGAGGCACGACGCTCCCCGCGCCGCCTCCTCGCCGCGGCCGGTGCTGGCACCTACGCGGCGCTGGGCGGCGCTCTCTATGGGTATCTCTTCGCGTTGCTCGTCGTGATGGTCGTCTCCTTCGCCACCGTGGCCCTGGCTGCTGCGCTCCACCTGTTCGGCGGAAGCTGGGGCAGCCTTCTCGACACCACCACCACGACCGTTGCGGCCCTTGCGGCCGGCGCATATGTCGCAGGCCGCATGTTGACCACGACGGTGGCGGTGCGGGCCGGGTATCACATCGAGCTCGCACGCCGTGTCACGGCGTTGGTTGGTGGCGCCCTCGTCCTCGGCTACGCCCTGGCCGGCTGGAGTGGCTCACTCACCTGGCCCGAGGTCGGGCTGCTCCTGTCGCTCCCCGTGTGGTTCGTCGTCGGAGCCTGGCGGGCCACGGGGACTCCCTTCCCGTCGCGTCGTTGGCGGCTTGGCGTCATCGGCCTGACGGTCATCCTGGTCCCGGCGGCGCTGCTCCTTGGCATGGGCCAGTCAGGATCCGCGTCGGGCGGAGCCTTCTACCCTGCCGGCGTCGAACGGATCGGCCTGCGGCGCCCGGCGGCCATCGAGGCGGCGGTCCAGGGAGGAGGCGGCCTGTCGCCGAGCGGACCCGTCTGGGTGACCATCGACGATCCGTCGCTTCTGACGGGTTGGAGTGGGTTCCGGGTGGAGGCGTGGCGCGGGATCACCCACGGAGAGGAAGACTTCGGCCCCGGCTGGACCGTCGATCCACGCGCCGAAGCGCCATTCAGCATCGGCGCCGCCAACCTCCAGGTGGGACCGAGCTCGTTCAGCGTCGGAACGATGGAAGTGCCGATCGCCGAAGGTTCGGCGGTGGTCCGCGGCACGATCTCGGTCGACAACACCCCGGATGTCACCCTGGCCTGGGTTGCCATCACGGGTCTCGCACCGGACGGAAGCCGCTACATTCTCCATGGCCCGGACTTCATTTCCACGTCGTTCAACGGCACGGTGATCGACTGGCTCACCGCCGTCTTCGCGGGCCGATGAGCGAGGCTGGACCGCGTTAGGCTGGCTCCAATGACCGTCGGCTCGCGAATTCCCTCGTTCCTCCTGCTTGGCCTCGTGCTGGTGGCCGCAGCGCTACTCATCGCCGGGTACGGCGCGGCCGTGGGAACCGGTGTGATCGTGGGCATGCTCCTGGGCGCCGCCGTGATCCTGGCGTTCCTCGGCTTGAATCCGCGCTCGGGAGGTGGGTCGTCCAACAGTTGGCGGTCGTCGGACGGTCCCTCGAACCAGCCCGATCAGGCGATGATCCAGCGGCACCACCAGGAGTGGATGCGCGTCGCCGGCGTCGATGCGAGCGCTCTGCGTCGCGTGATCGCGGCAGGCGCCGCGGTCGACGCTCGAGGAGCCCGCGTGGAGCTCGTCGCCGTCGAGATTCGTGAGGACGGCGGTATCGCGACCCTGGTCACGCACACCCGGCCGCCGATTGGCCAGGTCGGCCACGTCGTCGCGGTCTCGGTTACGGACGACGCGGGCACGGACTACGCCGCATCGGGCCAGGGCTCAGGCGGGTCGAACCTGGGCACCAGCCGCCACGAGGTCCGGTTCGCGCCCGCGCCGTCTCCCAGCGCCCGGGTGCTCACGCTTCGGATCGACTCCTTCGTCGACCCGTTTGCCGGTCGGGCCGTCCAGCTCGACGGCCCGTGGGAGTTCCGCGTCGATCTCTGACGGGCGACCGAGCGGCCGATCAAGGAGCCTTGCTGGGCGCCACGCTCGGTGATGGACTGGTGATCGCGTCGAAGCACGGTTGTTCGCCCTCGGGCAGCGTCCCGTCCGGCTGGTTACAGTCGATCGGCTGCTGCTCGATCGGCGGCAGCCCGCCCTCGTAGTCGGTGATCACCAGGACGAACTCGAGCTTGTCGAGGTCGGCCGCCGGCTGGAGGTACGCCGTCTGAACCACGTCGTTGGCGTCGCGCCGGACGTCGATCACCTGGCCGAGCAGGAGGCCCTTGGGATAGGGCGAACGAACCCCGCCACCGAGCTCGATGCCGGCGGTCACGACCTCGTCGCCGACGGTGACCACTTCGCTCGAATCGATCTGGCGCATGACCAGGACGCCCGCCCCGAGCTGGCCGATGACCTCGCCCGTCGCCGCGGTCGTGGTCAGCTGGCCGATGACCGTGAACTCGCCATCGGTCAGCAGGATCACCTTGGCACTGTCCGGGCTGACCTCCGTGACCCGCCCGGCAAGCGCGCCGCCGGCGGCGATCGCCACGTCGCCGACCGCAATCCCGTCGTTCGTGCCGTGGTCCAGCACGACGAGCCGGCGGAACTCCGAGGACTCACGGGCGATGACCGTGGCCGCGACGGTCTGGTAGTCGAGCCCGGCGCGCAGCTGGAGGAGGCCCGTGAGCAGCTCGTTCTCGCGCCGGATCTCCTCGAGCCGCGCGTTCTCGACCTTCAGCCGCTCGTTTTCGGCCAGGAGGGTGGCGTTGTCGACCCGCAGCCGGTCGATCTCGGTGATCGCAGCGGCCAGCGAGGCGATCCCGGCGGCGACGTCGTGGACGGCGCCCTGGATCGGTCGGAGCGCGAAGCTCACGCCGTTCTGGACCTCGCGCACGGCTGGATTCGAGGAAAAGGCCATCATCAGGGTGCTCATGACGAGCAGGACCACGAAGGCAATACCCCGGCGGCGTGCGGCGCGGGTGGCGAGGAGGGAGGTCATCGGGTCCGCTCGGCGGCGACGCTCCTAGCGCGGAGGTCGCGAATAGGTCTCGGACACGAGTACCCGGTCCATCGCGTCGAGACTCTGGAGGACGACGCCGGTGCCGCGTGCGACGCAGGTCAGTGGATCGTCCGCGACGTGGACGGGCATCTGGGTCGCCTCCGCGACGCGACGATCCAGGCCGGCCAGCAGGGCGCCGCCACCGGCCAGGACGATGCCCTGGTCCATGATGTCGGCGACCAGCTCCGGCGGGGTCTCCTCGATCGTGTCCTTGACGGTGTCGACGATCTGCTGGACAGACGGCTCGATCGCCTCGCGGATCTGGTCCGCGCCGACTTCGACGCTGCGCGGCAGGCCGGTCAACAGGTCGCGTCCACGCAGGGCGACGCGCTGCGCGTCCCAGTCGCCCGGGTAGGCCGACCCGATCGCGATCTTGATGTCCTCCGCCGTGCGTTCTCCGAGGAACAGGTTGTACTCTCGCCGGGCGAACGAGACGATATCCTGGTCCATCTCGTCGCCACCGATTCGGATGCTCCGACTGACGACGATGCCGCCGAGGCTGATGACCGCGACCTCCGTCGTGCCGCCACCGATGTCGACGATCAGGCTCCCCGACGGCTCGCTCACCGGCAACCCGGCACCGATCGCCGCCGCCATCGGCTCCTCGATCAGGCGGGCCCAGCGCGCACCGGCGTTGAGGGCCGCGTCGCGGACGGCACGCTTCTCGACCTCGGTGACGCCCGATGGAATGCCCAGCAGCATCCGCGGCCGGGCGATCATCCCGACCCGGTCGTGAACCTGCGCGACGAAGTACTTGATCATCTGCTCGGTCACGTCGAAGTCGCTGATGACCCCGTCCCGCAGCGGCCGGATGGCGATGATGTTGGCCGGCGTCCGACCGACCATCCGCTTGGCCTCCGCACCGACGGCCAGGACGCGCCGGGTCTTGGCGTCGATGGCCACGACCGACGGCTCGCTGATGACGATCCCGCGGTCGCGGACGTGGACCAGCGTGTTGGCCGTCCCGAGGTCGATGCCGATGTCGCGGGAAAAGAGGCCGAGCAGACGGTCGAGCATGATGCCTTGCGAGTCCTTCGTGGCAGGTGGATCGTCGCGTCGCCGGCGTCGCCGGAGTCGAGGCGGGTCGCGGGAGGACATCCGGGTCCGGCGGGGAAGCCCGGGCAGTATAGCCGCTCAATTCGGGATGGCCGACGGGGCAGGCGGCCGTCTTGCGCGCCCTCGCAGGAGAGCTGGCTGTGCAGCCTTGCGCGGGACGGCGGCGGGGCGCGCATCCTGGCGGTTGAGCGCTACGGCCCGCTCCCGAGGGGACGGCTGTGCACCTGGTGCCCATAACCGACACCTGCGACGGTGGAAGCGTCGGCGTCGTGCGCCTCATGCCCAATTCCGGCCGGTGGAGGTCGGAATTTGTCGGGCACGTGCATGGGACGCACCAGATCGACCAGCCGAGACATTCAGACGCTCGTTATGGTCGCCAGATGCACAGCGGCCGGCCGCGCCGATCGCGCCGGCGCTGGAGCGGCTCAGGCGGACGGCTCAGTTGGCGACCCGAACGACCGGCTCGGCCCGGTCGAACGCGACGCCCCGGTCGCGCAGCGACACGTACGCGTCGTGGCCGATCACCAGGTGGTCGAGCATCGCGATGTCGAGCAGGCGGCCGGCGGCGAGCGCCTCGGCGGTCAGGTGCAGATCGTCGGGTGAGGGCGTGGGATCGCCCGATGGATGGTTGTGCACCAGGATGATCGCGGCGGCATTGAGCCGGACGGCGTCGCGGAAGAGCTCACCGATGCGCACCAGCGATGAGCTGACGTTGCCCTGGTAGACGGTCGCGACGCGCAGCACGTGGTTCTTCGTGTCGAGCATGACGACGCGCAGCTCCTCGCGCTCGAGGCGGCCCATCTGGAGGATCAGCCGCTCGGCGACGTCGGCCGGCCCACGGATCGTCCAGCGCGCGACCGGCCAGTCGGCCAGGAGGCGTCGTCCCAGTTCGAACGCCGCCACGAGCTGGGCGGCCTTTGCCAGGCCGACCCCCGAAACCGTGGCGAGCTCGAGCTCCGTGGCGCGAGCGAGACCGACCAGTCCATCGTGGCGGGCGAGTGCGTCTCCGGCGAGATCGACCGCGGACCGGCCGCGCGTCCCGGAACCCCAGACCAACCCGATCAGCTCCGCCGAGGTCAGGCCGCCGACCCCGCGCAGCGCCAGTCGCTCGCGCGGCCGCTCGGCCAGCGGGACCTCCCGGATCGCGCGGCCGGGCGCCGCCACGGACCCAGCTGCGGTCAAGGGCTCGAACGCGGACTTCGGGGATCGACTCACCTGGCCTGTCTCCCTGATCGACCTGGGGCACTGGGCGTCCCCGCGGCCCGGACGACGGGAGCCCGCCGATTCCCCCCGCCATCCGGACCTCGAGGACACGGCAGAGCCTAGGCGGGAGGCCTCATCGGGCACTCAATCGGCGGTGCACCCTCGCTCATCGCTCCGCGATGAAACGGGCGCGCCCGTCAGATCGGGCGCTCGGCAACCTCGGCGATGGCCAGCAGCACCGCGTTGAACGCGGCGTGCAGCCCGAACGACGACCAGATCGTGCCTCGTCGGACGAACAGCCAGCCGAGCGCGAGGGCAATCGGGACACGGGTCCCGAAGCCCACGACCGCCAACCCGAGCGCGTTCCCGGCCGACGTCCCCGACGTGGTCAGCACGTGGGCGAAGGCGAAGACGAGC
>JAUSJS010000300.1 GCA_030647575.1 Candidatus Limnocylindrales bacterium
GCCGCGGCGATGTGGGTCGTGGACAGGTCGACGTAGCGCAGGATCGGCTCGTCCGGACTCAACGAGCCGATCCCGGGATCCTTGAGCGAGCCGGTCACCTGCCCGAGGGCGCTACTCGCGGACGGCGCGATGGCCAGGATCGGCGTGCGTGGCAGGTCGGCGGGGAGCGGCCCTTCGAAGATGACCAGGTCCCACGGCCGGCCGTCCTGACGCTCGGTCGCGGGGCCGTATGCCTCCGGCGTGACGCCGTAGAGCTCCACGTTGGGCAGGTAGCTCAGGGCCGTCTCCAGATATGGATCGCCCCCTCCGACCAGCAGGATCACCCGCTTCTGATCGGGCGGCACGATGGCCCAGGCACGGTCGTCCGTCGCCAGGTCGTCGGGGGCCGTCACGACGTCCGGGTTCGGCCCGACCAACCGGACCTCGAGCGTCCCGACTCCGCGTGGGACGTCGTCGATGATCACGTCCGAGCGGGCCTGCGGATCCAGGAGGAGGTCGCGGACCTCGAGCAGCCCGCCGTCGCCCCACAATTCGAGCCGGCGCCGGGCCCCTTCGAGATCCAGGTTCGCGACGCTGACGAAGACGGACCGGGTGACGGCCGACGGCGCCGATCGGACCGCAAGTGCCACGATCGCCTGGTTCTTGTGCGATCGGCCGACGGCTAGGACCTTGATCGGCGCATCGACCGATGCCGTCGGCGGGGTCGCCAGCGCGCCATCCGTGGCGACTAGGATCTGGGCATCTCCCGAGCGCGCTGCGAGCTTGCCGGCCAGCTCGAGGGCATCGCCCAGGTCACCGGATGCGCTTGTCGGCTCGATCCCATCGAGCGCCTGTCGGACCCGGCCGAGATCGGCCGTTTCATTGACCACGATCCGGGCCGTCCGGTCGGCGGTGACGATGCTGACCCGGCCACCGGTCGGGAGGTCGCGGAGCGCATCGAGCGCGGCTGCCTTCGCCGCCTCGAGCCGGTTCGGCGACACGTCCAAGGCGGCCATGCTGGCCGAGGTATCCAGCACGAGAACGATGTCGCGAGCGAGGCCGGCTGGCCGCTCGAGGAACGGCCTGGCCGCCAGTAGCGCCAGGATCGCCACGAGCAACAGCTGGAGGAGGAGGAGCAGGCTGCGCCGCAGCCTCTGCCACGGAGCGTTGGCCTCGACGTCCGAGATCAGGCGGGACCACAGCAGCGTGGACGGAACGACCCGTTCGTCGCGGCGAAGCTTGAGCAGGTACATGGCCACGACCGCCGGGATGAACAGCAGGCCGAGCAGCGCCAGGGGAGTCGTGAACGGCACCGCGGCTACCCCAGCACGCGCCGTCGGCGGAGCTCGTTGAACATGAGGATGGCGAGGTTCGTGTCCGACGACAGGTCGACGTAGCTCGCCCGACGCTTCGCGGCCAGGTCAGCGAAGCCCGCCTTCCAGGCCGTCAGGCGGGCCTTGTAGGCGTCGAGCGTGGCGAGATCCACGGTCACGTCGACTCCATCGCCGGTCTCGACGTCGACCAGCCGCAGGTCGCCCTCCAGCACGGGATCCAGCTCGTCGGGCGACAGCACGTGGAGCACGATCAGCTCCGACCCGGTCGCCGCCAGCTCGCGGATGATCCTGTCGGCCCCCGGATCGAGCAGGTCCGAGAACAGGATCACGACCCCCTTGCCGTGGAGCTGGGCGGCGGCATGTCGAGCCGCCGCGACCAGGTCCGTGGGCCCGTCCGCCGGCTCGATCGCCGAGAGATCGGCCAACAGCCGGAACACCCGCCCCGAGCCGCGCATCGCAGCCCGCCGACGCGCCATCCGACCGGCCAGGGCGCTGACGGTCACCCGGTCCTCGCTGGCGAGACCGATGTAGCCGAGCGCCGCCGCGGCTCGCTTGGCGAAGAGCAGCTTCGCGGGCAGGCCGGCGGCCATCGATGCCGAGGCGTCGATGAGCAGGGTGACGGTGACGTCCTCCTCCTCGATGAACAGCTTGACGAAGAGGCGCTCCAGGCGGGCGTAGACGTTCCAGTCGAGCCGGCGCAGGTCGTCGCCGAGGGTGTAGTCGCGGTAGTCGGCGAACTCGACCGACTGACCGCGCTTGACACTGCGCCGGCCGCCCTTGAGCCCGCCGCGGACCGGCGAGCGCATCAGGACAAGCAGGCGCTCGAGCTGGCGCAGGAACGCCTCATCGAAGACCGTCGGGTCGACCTCGCTTGGCAGGAAGGCCTGGCGCTGGCCAGCGATCGGGCGCGGCGCCGTCGCCGTGTCTGCTGGCGTCGTGTTGCCCGGAGGCGTCAGGGGACCGTCCATCGCTTGGGCCGCGGTCGTCGCGGCGACTACTCGACGGACGGCGCGACGACCGCGTCGAGGACGGACCGGATGACGGCCTCGGTCGTGATGCCCTCGGCCTCGCCCTCGAAGTTCAGGATGATCCGATGGCGAAGCGACGGCAGCGCCACGGCGCGAATGTCGTCGATCGAGACGTTGAACCGACCGTCGAGGAGGGCGTAGATCTTGCCCCCGCTGACCAGGGCCTGTGCACCGCGCGGCGAGCCGCCGTAGCGGACGTAGTCGCGGACGAGCCCCGGAGCGCGCGGCTGGTCCGGGTGGGTCGCGGCCAGGACACTCACGGCGTAGGCCGTCACGTGCGGTGCGATGGGCACGGCGCGGGCCAGCCGCTGCATCTCGACGATCTCGCTGGCGCTGCAGACCTTGCTGGCGGTGACGGCGTCGGTGCCGGTCGTCCGGTCCATGATCGCCACGAGGTCTTCCTCGGACGGAAAGGGGACCATGACCTTGAACAGGAAGCGATCGAGCTGGGCCTCGGGGAGGGGATAGGTCCCTTCCATCTCGAGCGGGTTCTGGGTTGCCAGCACGAAGAACGGGGCATCCAGGGGGAAGCGCTGGCGGGCAACGGTGACCTGGTGCTCCTGCATCGCCTCGAGCAGGCTGGACTGGGTCTTCGGCGTCGCCCGGTTGATCTCGTCGGCCAGGACGAGGTTGGCGAAGATCGGCCCCGGCTGGAACTTGAAGACGCGCTGGCCGCCTTCCTCGACCAGGATGTTCGTGCCGGTGATGTCGGCCGGCATCAGGTCCGGCGTGAACTGGATCCGGTGGAAGGCGCAGTCGATCACGTCCGCGATCGTGCGCACGAGCAAGGTCTTGCCCAGGCCCGGGACGCCCTCCAGGAGGACGTGACTGTGGGCCAGCAGGCCGG
Source organism: Candidatus Limnocylindrales bacterium (assembly GCA_030647575.1). GTDB lineage: Bacteria > Chloroflexota > Limnocylindria > Limnocylindrales > CSP1-4 > SPCO01. The sequence continues at coordinate 3,189 of JAUSJS010000300.1, forward strand.
TCAGGGTCTGCCGGACGAGCGCGGACTGACCGACGATGACGCGCCCGACCTCGCGCTCGATGGCCTGGGCGCGCTCGGCAAAGGCCTCGGGAGCGAGGCGGGGCGTGGCCTGATCGGTGACGCTCGACGCGTTCATGGTGCCTCCGGTGGCCATCAGTTCGAGGGATCGAGAGAGCTGAAGTAGTCGCGGACGTAGTCCTTGACCGACAGCGGGATGTAGCCGCGGTCAAGTGAGGTCTGGGCGTAGCGCTCGAAGTCGGCGAAGACCTGCTGGTACGGGGTCAGCACGCCGTTGTTGGAGCCGGTGCCGGTCTGGTTGCCCTGCTGCGTCTGGCCGTCCCCGCCCGTCCCCGCCACGTATGACGGGTCACCGGGCCGCCCGAGGCGATCGAACGGCGCGTAGACGGACGAGAGGTCCTCGCCGAGCTGGGACGGGCGGTTCGGGTTGGTCGGGCCGGCCGGGCGACCGTTGCCGCCGGTCCCGGAGCCGAGCGAGCGAGCGTTCGAACCGCCGCCACCGATGCTGCCCTGGCCCTGACCCTGACCCTGCCCCTGACCCTGCCCCTGACCCTGGCCCTGACCCTGCCCCTGTGCCGGACGGCCCGCGTTCGCGAGCTCGCGTCGGGCGTCCTGGAGGCGCGACGCGGCGGTCGACAGGTCGCGCGAGGCGGCGATTCGCTGGTCGGCCCCGGTCAGCGACTCGCCGAGCCGATCGAGCGCGGACCTGGCACCGGCCGTGTCGCCCTGGGCCAGGCTCTGGGCGGCCTCACTCAGCGCCGACCCCGCGGCACCGTCCGCCTGCGATGCGGTCGCCTCGAGCTCGGCCAGCTGCCGGGCAAGCTCGCGCTGCTCTGCGGGCGTCAGCTCGTCGAGGTGTTGGGCCAGGTCCGCAAGGTCTTCCCTCGTCTTCTCGGGGTCGCCGTCGCGGTTTGCCTGTGGCGAGCCGGTCGCGGCGCGCGACAGCGCGCGGCTCAGCGAGGCGAGCGATGCCGCCCGCTG
>JAUSJS010000302.1 GCA_030647575.1 Candidatus Limnocylindrales bacterium
GCTCGTCCCCGGTCAGCACCCAGGCGTGGACGTAGACCCGTCCGAGCTGGGCGTTGTCGTAGAGCATCTGCTCGAAATGCGGCACCAGCCAGTGTGCGTCGGTCGAATAGCGATGGAAGCCGCCTCCTAGCTGGTCCCGTATCCCCCCGTCGGCCATGGCGTCGAGGGATCGACGCGCGATCGCGAGCGGTCGGGTGTCGCCGGTTGCGACGTGCCGGCGGAGCAGGTACTCGATCGTCATCGGCTGCGGGAACTTGGGGGCGCGGCCCCAGCCGCCGTTGTCCGGGTCGAAGGACGCCTCGATCGCCGCGCTGGCCGCCTCGAGCAGACCCTCGGTCGGATCGTCCGCCGCGGCGTCCAATCGCCCCTGCTCGATCAGGCCCTGGACCAGGCGACCGCCGGCCGCTTCCACTTCCGCCCGCTGCTCGCGCCAGGCGCGGTCGACGCCTTCGAGCACCTGCCGGAAGGACGGCATGCCGTGGCGCGGCTGGTCGGGGAAGTAGGTCCCACCGTAGAATGGGCGGCCAACCGGGGTGAGGAAGACGGACATCGGCCAGCCACCGCCGCCGGTCATCGCCTGGACCGCGGCCATGTAGACCTGGTCGAGATCGGGCCGTTCCTCACGGTCCACCTTGATCGCAACGAAGCGATCGTTGAGGTAGCGCGCCGTGGCCTCGTCCTCGAACGACTCGCGCTCCATGACGTGGCACCAGTGACAGGCCGCGTAGCCGATGCTCAGGAAGATCGGTCGGTCGAGGAGCTTTGCCCGAGCCAGCGCGTCAGGTCCCCAAGGGAACCAGTCGACCGGGTTGTGGGCATGCTGGAGGAGGTACGGGCTGGTCTCGCCCGCGAGCCGGTTGGGCATGCCCGGATGGTACGCGCGGTCCGGGATGAGAGGCTGCATTGTCGTCCGGCGTCGGACTCGTCGAGGGGCGGATTGCGCGCTAAGCTTGTGGCCATGGGCGAGTCGAACGTCGTTGCCGGCTTCCTGCCGACCACGCACGGCCTGCATTTCGCGAATCGCTTCCCGCCTGGCCCGACGCTGCGATTGGGACCGCTCAACCCTCGCTGGTTCGGGGTGGGCGACGCGGCCAACGGGCTCTGCGGCGGGATGGCCTGGTTCGTTCGCGAGCGGTTCGCGGCCGGCCTGCCGATCCCACCGGACACGCAGGCGCCGGCCAATGGCTCGCCGCTCTTCCAGGCCCTGGTCCGGCGCCAGCTCAAATCGCTCGAGTGGCTGCGGGCGCCGCTCGGCTTCTGGTGGATCGGCGCCTTCGGGCCCGAACGGACGGCGCGTCGCAGTCGAGAGACCGAGTGGCAGCGCATTCGCGCCACGATCGATGCAGGTCGCCTGGCGATGGTCGGCCTGGTCCGCCACCAGGGACTCAATCCGTTCAACCTGTCGAGAAGCCACCAGGTCGTCGGCTACGGCTACGAGATCGACGGTGGGACCGTCAGGCTGCGGATCTACGACCCGAACTGGCCCGATCGCGACGACGTCGCGGTCGTCATCGAGACCGACCTGATCCGACAATCGACGGGCGAGGCCCTCTTTGGCATCCTCGCGCTCGCCTAGGGTGCAGACCGGCGGCCGCACGCGGCGGGGGCCGGCGGGCTCAGAACATCGTTGCGTTCGAGGGCGCCCGAACCGTTGAGAAGAGGGCGTCCGCGGCCGCCAGCGCGCCCGGCCGGCTCTCCCGGACCCGGCCGGCACGGACCAGGTCGGCGAACCGGAACGCTCCGAGGTAGACCGCCGCGAGGTCGCTGATGTCGAGGACGAGGTCGGGCTCGGCGGTGCTGGGCGCCCGCGCGACGACGGCGCTTCCACCGCCGTCTTTGCCCGGAACGGAGAGCTGCCACCTCCCCGCATTCCACGGGCAGAACTCGTCGGTCAGTTCTATCACCAGGTTGCCCGGTCCGCGATAGGCCCGTGAGGCGAGGGCCGCCGGCAGGTCGATGATCCGCAGCCACGTGCCGTCGGTGAGCGTCGTGCCGAGGCGCCGGGGCTCGGTGACCATCAGCTGCAATGGGTGGGGCGCGGGCCCGCGCCAGCCGCGCACCGAGCCGATCAGGTCGATCCCGAAGATCCACTCCCAGAGCGCCTGCTCGGCGGCCGCATCGAGCGCGCTGACCTCCATGACCGTGACGACGCCCTTCGGACCGAGGCTGTCCCATTCCGAGCGCGTCCGGTAGATCACGTAGCCGCGTGCGTGACCATCATCCTCCAGCAGGGCGAGCACCTTCGCCCCGTTGCCATGGCGCATCCATTCGGCATCGGCGAGCAGCTCCCAGCGCCATCGTGCCTCGCTTCGCGTGACGGCGCCAGGCGTCGAGCGACGGATCGCCTCGTAGATCGGCGGGAAACGCTCGACGGCTTCGTCGAGGCCGAGGATCCGGACGCGCCCCGCTGACTCAACCGGGCGCGCAAACCGGATCTTGTCCTTCACCGCATCGAACTGGGTCTGGAGCGTTCCGGGCCCATAGCCGAAGCGCTGGTAGATCGCGGCTTCGGACGCCCAGAGGATAGCCACCGGCTCCTGGCGCTCGCGTGCCTGGGCGAACAGCCAGGTCATCATCTGGCGCAGGATGCCTCGGCGACGATGGCTCGGCAGGACGCCCACGGCCGTGATGCCGGCGGCCCCGACCTCCCCGCCGGGCACCGTCAGCCGGAAGGTGTAGGCGCCCGCACAGCCGACCACCGAATCGCCGTCCAGCGCGCCGATGAACCGATCGAGCTCGATCGTTCGGCGATCGTTCTCGATGGCCGCATCGCTGACCTCCTCGCCAAACGCAATCGAGAGGGGCGCGACGAATCGCGAGAACTCCGCGTCTGTCGGGCTCCGCAGGACGATCTCGTGGCTCATCTGGGCCATGGTGCCATCCCGGGTCAGACCGTGGGCAGCTCCTGCGCGTCGGTCTGGGCGGGCGCGAAGAGGTCGCCGCGCTGGGCGACCCGATCGACGATGGTCCGGATCGTCCAGAGGTCGGGCCGCACGTCGGGATCGTCGAGCTCGTCCCAGGCGATCGGCGCGGACACCGGCGCTCCCGGTGCCGGCCGCACGGCATACGGCGCCACGAGCGTCTTGATCGAAGCGTTCTGGGTGTAGTCGAGTCGTGCTCGACCCTTGCGGGCACCCTTCGACCATTCCCAGGAGACGAGATCCGGCACGATCGCGCCGACGGCGCGAGAGACGCGCTCGACCCAGGTGCTCGTCTGGGCAAAGCTGTAGCGCGGGACGATGGGGATCCAGATCTGGATGCCGCGCTTGCCGGTCGTCTTGGGATAGCCCCGGACGCCGAGATGCCCGAGCGCCGTCCGGTAGAGCCGGGCAAGCGTCAGGGTCTCATCCCAGGTCGTCAGGTCACCCGGGTCGATGTCGATCAGCGCGAACGTCGGCTGCCAGGGCTCCGGTAGTCGCCCGGTCCAGGCGTGGATCTCGAAGCTGGCCTGGTTGGCGAGCCAGGCGAGCGTGGCCACGCGATCGGCGATCAGGTGATCGTTGGCCTCGCGGTCCTCACGGCCGTCGACGCCGGTCTCGTGCCAGCGGCACAGCCAGGTCGGCGCGGTCGGGGGAATGTCCTTCTGCCAGAAGCCCGGCGCCGCGGCGCCGTTGGGAAAGCGCTGCAGGTTGAGCGGTCGGTCGGCCAGGTGCGCCAGGATCGTCGGGCCGATCCTGGCGAAATAGGCGATCAACTCGCGCTTGGTGATCGGCGGGTCGGCGTCGAACAGCGGCTTGTCAAGGTTGGTCAGCTTCAAGTCGTGACCACCGATCCGCCAAACGCCCTCCTTGCCCATTTCCCCGAGCCCCTCGAGCTCTTCCGCGGTCGCGGCCGTCGCGAGTTTGCCATCCCGCGCGTCGGCATCCGGGCGGCCCGGAGCGCCCTCTGCGCCCCGCGGGCCGAGTCGCTCTGGCGAGTCCGGTCGCTCGGGCTCGGCGGCCTCGGCGGAGCGGACGGCCGCGGCGGTCGCGACCGCGTGTTCTCGGGCGACGGTCCTCGGATCGCGACCTTCCTCGATGCCCTTGAAGGCTGCCTGGCGGACCATCCCGTCGCGTGACCAGCCACCCAGCTCGGCGCGGATGACGACCTCGGGGAGGACCCACCGGACGTCGCGCAGCTCTCGGCCCCAGCGACCTCGGTCATGGCGCGGCGGGGGCGGGTCGAACGCCGGCTCGTCGGTTTCCAGCGGTGCCAGACGTTCCCGGATCAGCCGCCGGGTCCGGCCGTCGAAGCCCGAGCCGACCTTTCCGCTGAAGCGCAGCCGCCCGTCTTCATAGACGCCGACGACGACCGCGCCGAGATCCTTGGCATTGCCTTCGCCCGGGGTCCAGCCACCGACGACCAGCTCCTGCTCCGGCCGAATCTTGAGCTTGAGCCATGCCGCAGAACGGCGTCCGGGCTCGTAGCGGGAGCGTCGGAGCTTGGCGATCACACCTTCGAGGCCCTGGACACGGGCCGCTTCGTAGAACCCCAGCCCCTCCCCGGTGACGTGGGCCGCGAAGCGGACGCGCGGGTGCGGCCGGAGCACGCTCTGGAGCAGCCGCTTGCGGTCCTCGAGCGGGACGTTCAGCAGCGATCGACCGTCGAGGTAGAGCAGATCGAACGCCTGGTAGACGAGCCCCTGCGCCGCGGCGTCGCCCAATCGCTCCTGGAGCAGGCTGAAGTCCGGCCGACCGGCCTCGTCGAGCGCCACCACCTCGCCATCCACGATCGCCTGGTTGGCTTCGATCCAGGTGGACGGCGTCAGGAGGCGCGGAAAGTAGGTGGCCGCATCCTTGAGGTTGCGGGTCCACAGGCGGACCTTGCGATCGGCGAGAACGGCCTGCACCCGGAAGCCGTCCCATTTGATCTCGAACAGCCAGTCCGGATCGCTGAACGGCTTGGAGGCCAGCGTCGCGAGCATCGGCTCGACGTTTGCGGGCATCGGCGCGTCGACGGCCCCGGTCAGGTCGATCTCCGCGGCCGCGGCCGGGGCCTGGCCGTTCCAGAGCGCGTCGCGCGCCGCCTTGACCTCGTCGTTGGTCCGGCCGGTCTTGACGCTCTGCGGATGGTCCTCG
>JAUSJS010000312.1 GCA_030647575.1 Candidatus Limnocylindrales bacterium
CATCGATCGTGTGGGTCAGCTCCAGCAGCCGGTCGGCGAGCGTGGACTTCCCGTGGTCGATGTGGGCGATGATGCTGAAGTTGCGCAGGCGGTCTTGCGGAATGGTCACGGGGCGGCAGTGTAGCCGGGACGAGGCGACCCGACGGGAGCTGGGCTGGTCGCACTGACACTGGGCTGGTCGCATTCGGGCACCTCTGCTACCATCCGTCTTCGCGTCCGGCACCCGTCTCGTGCCGCGTGCTCATCTGAACCACCTTCAACCTGAGGTTTGCCCACGTGGCCAAGACGCCCCGCACCTGGACGGGCGCTCGCACGCCGTCGGGACTCAAGCGCGTCCGTCAGGCCCAGCGCCGCCACGAGGTCCTCCAGCCTCGGCGCAGCGCCGCCAAGACCTACGTCGCCAAGGCCCTGGCGGCCGCGACGCAACCGGCCGACTCGTCAATCGACCCTGCCGCCGCCTTGGCCGAGGCGCTGAGTGCGCTCGACCGAGCGGCCAAGGCTGGTGCCATCCACCCGAACGCGGCCGCGCGACGCAAGTCGCGCCTCACGATCAAGGTCAACGCCGCCGTCGGTGGCGCCGCCCTCCAGACCGGTGGGCGCGTCGTGAAGACCACCGGCAAGGCAGCGGCGGCAAAGGCCGCCAAGGCGCGGATCGCGGCCGGCAAAGCCGGGAAGGCGAAGGGTGCACAAACGGCGGCTGGCAAGGCTCGGGCCGCGCTGAGCAAGACGGCCCGAGCGGAGGCTGCTGCCGCCAAGGCTGCTGCCGAGTCGGCCGCCGCGGATTCTGAGGCAACGGCGGCCAAGGCGTCGCCTGCCCGGACGACCGCGGCGAAGGCCAAGGCGACGCCCCGAAAGGCCGCGACACCTGCCAAGCCAGCCAAGGCAACCGCAAAGACGGCTTCGAAGACAGCATCAAAGCCGAAGAAGGCCCCGACCAAGGGCTAGATTCGCCCGAGTTAGATCCACGAACGCCCCGGGAACCCGGGGCGTTCGGCTTCCTGGGACATGCGCATGGACAGTCATCCGACCATCCGGCCGCGCCGTCCGACGGCGAACTCGCCATACGACCTTCCGGGTGGCACTACGAAGCTCTGGCCCCAGCAAACGGGCAGGATCTGACCCTGACGCCATCCCGAGTGGAATTCGGGCCGAATCCGGGCTCCAGCCACCCCTAAAGCCACCCCGCATGGCGTATGGGTGGATTTCGTCCGTCACGGGCTACCGGGCCGCGGCGACCGTCCCGGGCGCCGCTGGCTTCGGGCGGAAGACGCCATAGAGGCCCGCGCCGGCCAACCCGCCGAGCCCCGTGAGCGCCGCGACTGTTCCCGCGCTCCCGAGCTGCTCGCCCCAGTACAACTCGGTGAACGAGGCCGCGTCGCTCACCCCGGCGGCCACCAGGTCCGGTCCGCGACCGGCATCCAGATAGCGTTCGTAGACACAGCTGGCGCCGACTGCGCAGCTCAGCTGCCCACCCTGTCCAGGATCGCGATAGCCGTTGTCGGCGTAGAAGAAGAGCGCCTTGGCGGCGAGCAGGAGTGCCGCGGCGGTCAATCCGGTCACCGCACCGGCGAACAGTCCATTGACCAGGATCCGGCCCCATGGTCCAGCACGCCGGTCCGAGCGTTGGTTGGCGTAGTAGCCGATCAACAGCCCGGATGGCAGGGCGAGAATCCAGATGACCCACTCGATCGGGATGATCAGCAGGAAGCTGACCACGATGGTGACCGCCATGCCGATCCCGACATAGGCGGCGGTGATCGCGCCGCGATCGACCAGCCGGCTCACGACCCCGCCAGCGCGGACCGACCGGGATACCGGGCGGCGTCGCCCAATTCGCCCTCGATGCGCAGCAGCCGGTTGTACTTGGCAACTCGCTCGGAGCGCGACGGCGCGCCGGTCTTGATCTGCCCCGTGCCCATCGCCACGACGAAGTCGGCGATCGTCGTGTCCTCGGTCTCGCCTGAGCGATGGCTGACCATCGCGGTCCAGCCGGCGCTCCGGGCCAGCGCGATCGCGTCGATCGTCTCGGACAGCGTGCCGATCTGGTTGAGCTTGATCAGGACGGAGTTCATCGCGTCCTCGGCGATCCCGCGCGCGATGAACGCGGGGTTGGTGACCAGGATGTCGTCGCCCACCAGCTGGACCTTCGAGCCGAGGCGAGCCTTGAGCTCGCGCCAGCCGGCCCAGTCCTCCTCACCGAGGCCGTCCTCGAGCGAGACGATCGGGTAGGCGCCGATCCAGCGCTCCCACAGGTCGATGAGCTCCCCCGAATCCAGCGTCCGGTCTTCGCGCGCCAGGTGGTACTGGCCGGTAACTCCCTCGACGCCGGTTCCCTCCACGAGGATGGAGCTGGTGGCCGGGTCGAGGGCGAGCGCCACGTCCTCGCCGGGGCGATAGCCGGCGCGCTCGATCGCGCGCAGGATCACCTCGACGGCGCCCTCGTTGGTCGGCAGGCTCGGCGCAAACCCGCCCTCGTCGCCCTGGCCGGTGGCGTGGCCTCCTTCGTGCAGGATCGCACGGAGCGCGGCGAATACCTCGGCCCCGGCACGAACCGCTTCTGCGAAGGTGTCGGCGCCCACCGGCGCGACCATGAATTCCTGGAAATCGGTCGAGTTGGAGGCGTGTCTGCCGCCGTTGAGGATGTTGAAGAACGGGACGGGCAGGGTCCGCGCCCCGACTCCACCGAGGTACCGGTAGAGCGGCAGGTCGTAGGAGGCCGAGGCCGCATGGGCGCACGCGAGCGAGACGCCGAGAATCGCGTTCGCGCCGAGAACGCGCTTGTTCGGCGTCCCGTCGAGCTCGCAGAGCAGGGCGTCAATTCCGGCCTGGTCGGTCGCATCGAGCCCGTAGAGCGCCGGGGCGATCGTGTCGGTCACGTTGGCGACGGCCTTGCGTACGCCCATGCCACCGAATCTGCCCTTGTCGCCGTCGCGCAGCTCGACCGCTTCGTTGATTCCGGTCGATGCACCTGACGGCACGGCCGCGCGGCCGACCGAGCCGTCGGCGAGGACGATGTCGACTTCGACCGTCGGGTTGCCCCGCGAGTCGAGGATTTCGCGCGCGTCGACGATCTCGATGCCGGTGCTCATGCCTTTGCCCCGACCGCCGGGCGGTCGGGCAGCACGGTGACGCCGGGCAGGTCGCGACCTTCGAGGAATTCGAGCGACGCACCGCCGCCCGTTGAGATGTGGGTCATCCGATCGGCCAACCCTTCCTGGGTGACCGCGGCCACCGAGTCGCCCCCTCCGACTACCACGGTCGCGCCCTTGTCCGCTCGGTCGGCCAGCATCCGCGCGACCGCCCTCGTGCCGTGCGCGAACGACGGGATCTCGAAGACCCCGAGCGGCCCGTTCCAGAACACGGTCTTGGCGTCGGACAGCGCATCCACCATCAGGTCCTGGCTAGCCTTGCCGAGGTCGACGATGTGCCAGGAGGCCGGGATCTTCTCCGCGAGAAGGGTCTTGTACTCGGTGCCGCGGGTGACCTCCTTGGCCACGATCACGTCGACCGGCAGGACGACCCGGACGCCGTTTGCCTCGGCCGTTGCCAGGATCCGACGGGCGTCTTCCACCCGATCCGGCTCGGCCAGGCTCTTGCCGACGGCCTTGCCCTGGGCCAGGAGGAAGGTGTTGGCCATCCCGCCACCCAGCACCAGCATGTCCACCTTGGTCAGCAGGTGATCGATCACCTTGATCTTGTCCGAGACCTTGGCGCCACCGAGGATCGCCGCGAAGGGTCGCTCCGGCGTCTCGAGGAGCCTGGACAGCATTTCGATCTCGCGCTCCATGAGCAGCCCGGCATAGGACGGCAGGAACTTGGCGATCCCCACCGTCGAGGCGTGCGCCCGGTGGGCCGTGCCGAACGCGTCGTTGACATAGATGTCGGCATACGACGCCAGGGTGGCGGCGAAGCCCGGATCGTTCTTCTCCTCCTCGGCGTGGAAGCGCAGGTTTTCCAGGAGGAGGACCTCGCCGGAGCGCAGGCGCTTGATCGCGTCCTCTGTCCCGACGCCCAGTGCATCGCCGGTGACCGGGACGTGGCGGCGGAGCAGCTGGGTCAGACGCTCACCGACCGGCCGCAGGCGCAGCCCGTCCTGGACCTTGCCGTCGGGTCGACCCAGGTGGCTGGCCAGGATGACCCGAGCGCCACGCTGGAGCAGCAGGTTGATCGTCGGGATCGCGGCCCGGATCCGCGAATCGTCGGTGATCTTACCGTCCGCGAGCGGGACGTTGAAATCGACCCGCACGAAGACCCGCTTGCCCGCGACGTCCGCGTCGCGGATGGTCAGCTTGTTCACGGCCGGTCAGACCGCAACAGGCAGGCGCGCCGCGACGTAGGCGATCAGATCGGCGACCCGGCAGCTGTAGCCCCACTCGTTGTCGTACCAGGCGATCACCTTGACCATCGTGTCGCCCAGGACCATGGTCGACTCGGCGTCGATGATCGAGCTGCGGCTGTCGCCCTTGAAGTCCATCGACACGAGCGGTTCGTCCGAGACGCCCAGAATCCCCTTGAGCGGACCGGCCGCGGCGGCCCGGAAGGCATCGTTCAGCGCTTCCTTCGACGTCGGCCGGCTGACCGTGGCGGTGAAGTCGACGACGCTGACGGTCGGGGTGGGAACCCGCAGGCTGAACCCGTCGAACTTGCCCTTCAGGTCAGGGATGACCAGGGCAAGGGCCTTGGCCGCGCCGGTCGTGGTCGGGATGATGTTCTGCCCGGCCGAGCGGGCGCGGCGCGGGTCCTGGTGGGCGACGTCGAGGATGCGCTGGTCGTTGGTATAGCTGTGGATCGTGTTCATCAGCCCGCGCTCGATGGTGAGCAGGTCGTGGACCACCTTGGCGGCCGGAGCGAGACAGTTCGTCGTGCAACTCGCGTTGCTGATGATGTGGTGGACCGCCGGGTCGTAGCGCTGCTCGTTGACGCCGAGGACGATCGTGATGTCCTCGTTCTTGGCCGGGGCGCTGATGATCACCTTCCTGGCGCCGGCGTCGAGGTGGGCCCTGGCCTTGGTCGCGTCCGTGAAGATGCCGGTGCTCTCGAGGACGATGTCGACGCCCAGATCGCCCCACGGCAGGGCCGCCGGATCCTTCTCGGCCAGGATCCTGATCTCGCGGCCGTCGATGATGATCGAGCTGTCGCCCGCTCGCACGTCACCCGGGTAGGTCCCGTAGGTCGAGTCGCGCTTGAACAGCAGGGCGTTCATCTCGGCGTCGACCAGGTCGTTGACCGCCACCACCTCGATGTCCGGAGCGCGCTCGATGAGCGCCTTGAGTGACTGGCGACCGATCCGGCCGAAGCCGTTGATGCCGACGCGGGTGGTCATGGTTCGAGACCTCCTGGGGCTGGCTGGTCGCCGGGCTTGTGGGGCCGGACGCAGGATGGGACCGGAATGACCTGCTCGGAACACGAACCCCGTCTCGACCAGCTGGCCGCTGGGGTCCGAGCCCGGATCGCGCACGAGGACCAGTCGTGGTGACTGGCGGGACCCTCGGGTCACGATCGCGGGGAGGCGCGGTCATTCTAGCAAAGGGTCAACCGCGGCCCCCGAGCAACATGGCCCGCAGATCCGGGTCATCCGGCCTGGCATGCAAGGACCCCCGCCGTCGGCGGGGGTCCTTGCCTCAGTGGCGATCCTCGGATCAGCCGCCGATGCGGAACACCTTTCCTCGACAGATCGGACAGGTCCCCTGGATCGCCGGCTTCCCGTTCTTCATCGTGATGTTCTGCGCGTTCTGGATCTCGACCTTCTGCTTATCCTTCACGCAATACGCCTGGGACATGCGGCTCCTCCTCGATCTTCGTGACGCGTCGCGGGAACCCACGTCCCGCATCCGCTCAGCGGTGCCCGATTAGATCGTGTGCTTCCAGAGCGACGGCCGCCAGCGGTCCGTCTGTGCTTCACGCTTGCGTGCATCCATGTCGGCGAGGACGAGCAGGCTTTCCAGCCCAGTCTCGACACAGGCCGCCTCGGCCGCGTCCTTGAGATCGCCGCTGACGAATTCGCCCGTCGTCCGGTTGGCGTAGACCGCACAGACGACGCCGGCTCGACAGCGGGCGAGGGACGCGAGGACGAGGAGAGCCGACGCCTCCATCTCGAAGTTCATGACGCGCTGGCGCGCCATCTCCTCCGCGAGGTCAGGGTAGCGGATGGGCAGCTGCGGGATGGGACGCCCTTGCGCCCCGAAGAATCCCGGTGCCGTCGCCGTGATCCCAACGTGATACCGATGGCCGAGCCGCTCGGCGGCCTCGATGAGGGCCACGACCGCCTCGTAATCGGCGACGGCCGGATACCCATCGTGGACGAAGAAGCTCGTCGTCGATTCGAGGCGGACAGCCCCGGTCGTGATGACCAGGTCTCCCAGGCTCATCTCCGGTTGGAGCGACCCGCACGAGCCGACCCGGATGAACGTCGGCCGCTCGGTGATCGCGAGAATCTCCGCAACCACGATCTCGACGTTGTCCGTGCCGATGCCGGTCGAGACGACCGACACCCTAAGGCCCCGAAACCGTCCCGTGACCGTAGCGAACTCCCGGTGTTGACGCTCGAGCTCGATGGAATCGAAGCGCGTGGCGATCCGGGAGGTTCGATCGGGGTCACCGGGGAGGAGGATGTACTCGGCCAGTTCGCCTGGACCGAGA
>JAUSJS010000155.1 GCA_030647575.1 Candidatus Limnocylindrales bacterium
AAGCCGAGATCCCCGGCGCGACGCCGGCTGCGTCTGCGGGAAACGGCTGGCGGGGGCGGCGGATGACGGGCGCGGTTCGGCCCAGGGGCGATCCTCGAGTGGCCGCCGCTGCCGCGGGATCTCGAACTGCGCGGTCTCCTCCCCCGCGGCTGGCGCCGTGGCACCGCGCGCGGCAGCCGGCCCGGCAATCCCGGCGGTCGCCGCATCGGTCCCCGCGCCCGGTTCGGCGCCGGCGGAGGCTGTCTTCGGCTTGGGCCCGCGCCGGGCCCGCGTCGTGGGCGTGGCCTGAGCCGCGGCTGGGGGCGTCGCGACCACGGGCGGCGTCGCGGCCCCGGGCGCCGTCGCCGTCCGATCCTCGCCCGCACCCGCCAGCGACGACTCGTACTCCCCCACGGACGCGAAGACCGGCAAGCCAGCCGACGCCGCGAGCGCCCGCGTCGCGGAATCCCCGGCCACCACGGCGAGCTGCTTCTCGTTGATCAGGGCGTCGCGAGAGAGCAGCCGGAAGTTGATCCGTGAGGTCGCCACCCGCGAGCCATATGGCAGCACGAGCGCGACTCGCCGTCCAGGCACGTCCCGGACCCGCGTCGCCGCCGAGGTGATCTCGTCGTCGATATCGAGGTAGACGATCCCGCCGGGCATCTCGATCAGACCTTCATCGCTCGAAGGACGCGGCGCAGGGCGGCGTCCAGGGCGTCTTCGGACGTCTGCAGCTCGATCGCCTGGTAGGCAAGCCCGAGCGGGGTGACGTCCTGCTGGTCCACCAGCAGGTTCGTGGCATCCGAGATGGTGTCGATCTGGTCGGGCGCCATCACCGTGATCTCCGGCGGACGGGCGAACGGCAGCCGCTGCCAGAACGCCTCGGCAGCCAGGGCATCACGGATCTCAGGAAGGCGCGAACCGCCACCGCACAGGAAGATCCGGCCGGGCAGCAGATCCCCCTCCGACAGCTCCTCCATGACCAGTTCGACGCCGGCGGCCCACACGCGCACATCATCGGCCACGATCTTGGCGACATCCGCGGCCTGGTCAACCTGGAGGCCCCGCGCGTAGTCCACCTTGAGTGCCTCCGCCCGGGGATACGGCAGGTCGAGGCGATCGGCCAGGCTCTTGGTGAACGCCCGCCCACCGAGGGCGAACATACGGGTCCCCTCGATCCCGCCCTTGCGCACCAGGGCCACGTCCGTCGTTCCGCCCCCGACGTCGACGAACAACGCGCCTGCCTGGCGGATATGGTCGCTGCCCAGCACGCGGGCAACCGCATATGGCTCGGCGACGATCTCGAGGAGCTCCAGATCGAGCTGCGACGCCACGCTCTGCAGTGCCCCCAGGTGGACCAGCGGCGCGAACGCGTTGAAGATCCCGATCTTGATGTGGCGCCCCTGGAAGCCGACCGGGTTGGTGAGGGCGTACCCGTCGATCGAGGCGCCGGTCACGGCCGCGTGGACGAGCCGAACGTCGACGTGGGGCAGGCCGGTTTCCCAGGTGATCGCCCGCTCCGCCTCCTGGAGCGCCTCGCGCTGGACGATGTCGATCAGCTTCTGGAGCTCGCTCTCGGTGATCGGTTGGTTCGGCTTCTTGCGCTCCTGCGAATGCGTCGTGGTGAAGCCCTTGACCAGCTCACCGGCGATCCCGATCACGACCTGGGTTGGGCGAAAGCCGGCCATCTCCTCGGCTTCCTGGAGGGCTACCGCGCAGTTGTCGACGACGGCCGCGATGTCGGCGACCGTGCCCGATTGCATGTGCGAGAGGCCCTGGCGCTTGCGTCCGACGCCGCGCACGGTCCCATGCCCAGCGCCATCGATGTCGAAGACGAGCGCCTTGGCGAACTCCGTGCCGACGTCCAGCGCGGTGCAGGCGGCCAGGCTCTCCTCGCCGTCGCGCTGCCAGATGCGCCGCCAGAAGGCCATCAGGCCCCCGTTTCGAGGCTGGCTCGAAGGTCGGCCAGCGCCTGGGCCAGCCCCTCGCGACGCGTGCCGCGACCCTGGGCCATCGCCGGCCGCCCACCACCGCGACCCCCGAGCGCGGGCATCGCCGCGGCGACCAGCTCGCCGGCCGAGACGCCCCGGGCAACGAGGTCTTCCGAGACGGCGACGAACAATTGCGGCTCGTCGGCGTCGAGGGCGAGTGCCACCACCCCCGAGCCCAGCACCGCACTCAGGTCGCGGGCCGCCGCCTTGAGCGCATCCATCGACTCGTAGGGCAGCGCGGCGGCGACCAGGCGGACGCCCGGCGCAACCTCCTCGGCGGCGGCGGCGAGCTCGCCCGGTTTCGGCAGGGCGGCCCTTCCACCGGCCTTGAGCCGGCGCCTCGTCTCGCGCAGCTCGTCCTGCAGCGCAACGATCCGCGCTGCAACGGCATCGAGCGACTGGGCGCCGACCGCTTCGGCCGCGCGCTCGAGGGCCCGAAAGCGTTCGCGCACGAGCGCGTCGGCGGCCGCCCCCGTGACGGCCTCGATCCGGCGCATCCCCGAACCGATGCTGCGCTCCCCGGTGATGAGGAAGCCGCCGATCTGGCCGCTCGCGCGGCAGTGGGTGCCGCCGCACAGCTCGAAGCTGTAGCCCTCGACCCGGATGGTGCGGACCGTCTCGCCGTACTTCTCGTCGAAGAAGGCGTCTGCGCCTCCCTCGATCGCCTCCGCCATGCTCATGAATGCGACCGAGACGGGACGATCCTCCCGGATGATGCGGCGGACCTCGTCCTCGATGGCGTTCGTCTCGTCCTCGGTGAGCGCCCGGTCGAACGGGAAGTCGAAGCGCAGGTAGTCCGGGGTCACCTGCGAACCGGCCTGCCGGGCGCGCTCGCCGACCACGTTGCGGAGCGCCCGGTGGAGCAGGTGCGTCCCGCTGTGGTTGCGCATGGTGTGGGCGCGCCGCTGCGCGACGACGGCGGCCTCCACGGTCGCCCCGACCTTCAGCCGGCCGTGCAGCGTGCCCCGATGGACGATCAGGCCGCCGAGCGGCTTCTGGGTGTCCGAAACCGTGAACAGGTCGCTGCCGCCGCCCGGCTCTCGAAGCACGCCTTGATCGCCGACCTGGCCACCGCCCTCGGCATAGAACGGGGTCGCATCGAGGACGACCTCCGCCTCGCCATGGCCGGTCAGCTCGTCGAACTCCATCCCGTCGCGCAGGATCGCGACGATCCGGCCTTCGGCGGTCGTCGTCTCGTAGCCGAGGAAGCGGCTGTCGCCGTGGCGTGACTGGATCGTGCCGTAGAGGGCGTTGCGCTCGGCGTGCCTGGTCAGCTCGGCTTTCTTGCCGGAGCGGCTCCGGTCACGCTGCTGCGCCATTGCGCGCTCGAAGCCTGCGCGGTCCACGCCGACGCCGTACTCGGCGGCGAGCTCGACGGTGAGATCGACTGGGAAGCCGTACGTGTCGTGCAGCCGGAAGGCGACGTCGCCGGCCAACTGGGGCGCCTCCGCTGGCAGGTCTTCCGGACGGCGGCCGATGACGCGCTCCGCGTCCGTCAGCGCGCGGAGCGCGTCCTCGAGCTGGCCAGTCCCGGCGTCGAGCGTGCGGGCGAACTGCGTCTCCTCACGCGCGATGACCCCAAGGATCTCGTCACGGCGCGCGACAACGTGCGGGTACGCCTCGCCCATGACGTCGATGACGACCGCG
>JAUSJS010000319.1 GCA_030647575.1 Candidatus Limnocylindrales bacterium
CACCCAGGACGGCACGACACGGGTCGCCCGGGACCAGACGTGCCAGCGCGAACACGAGGAACACGATCCCGAACAGGACCGGGATCGTCACCAGCAATCGTCGGAGAATGAACTTGATCACCGCTGCTGGTCAGGCCCTCGACTGCTCCGACAGGCAATGAAGGGGCGCCGCCGTCGGCGGCGCCCCCGTGCGATGTCGATCGCGGAGCGATCGGTTAGGAAGCCGGTGGGTTGAGGAACCCGCCCCACAGGCCGGGGAAGTACCCGAACGCGCCGCTGCGTCCCTTGTGCAGCGGGTGCTGGGTGTCCCACTCGGCGGCATAGCTGACGACCACGTCATTGGCGTCGAGGTCGGCACCGTCGTGGAACTTCACGCCGGAGCGCAGGGCGCAGGTCCAGACCGTCGACTCGGCGTTGGCGGTGCATTCGGTGGCGAGCGACGGGATGGAGGCGGCGCCTCCAACCTCGTAGCGGTAGAGCGATTCGTTGACCATCTCGCACGCCCGGAGCGTCTCGCCGTCGTCCTCGTCACCACAGTAGAGGCTGAGCGGTTCGGCGTTCTGCATCCAGACGAGCGTGTCGCGATCGCCGGCCTTCATGGTCGCGAAGACCTCCGCGCCGAAGACCGACGCATAGGCATTCTCGACATCCGCCTTGTAGGCGGCGCCCGACGCACCGTGGGCCATGATGACCGCCGGCACGTGCTCCTTGATCCGGTTGTTGGCCGTCGTGTAGGCCGTCGTTCGGGCGGCCGGATTGGCCGTCGCGATGCCCAAGCTCAGGGCATCGACGATGTCCTGGAACGGCTCGCCGAACTTCGCGCCGGAGCCCGGCCCGAAGTGGTAGTCGAGGAAGTTGGACGGATCCGGATAGTCGGCGCCCCAACCCAGGATGAAGATGCCATCGAGCGTGCCCGCCGTGTTCGCGTCGAGGAACGCGCCCGACTCCTGCAGGTCGAGGGTCGCCGTGATGCCCAGATTCGCCTTGAGCTGCTGCTGGATCTCGGTCGCGATGACCGGCGGATCGGGCAGGTAGCCGCGGACCGCGGCGCGGAACTGGAGCTTGGTCTCGAAGCCGTTCGGGAAGCCGGCGTCCGCGAGCAGCTGCTTGGCGGCGGTCGGGTCGAAGTCCCAGGTATTGTCGCCCTCGCAGGCGAATGGGATCTCGCACGGCGTGAAGTAGTCGGCGACGGTCGAGCCTGCCGGATAGAAGTTGTCGACGAGCTGCTGGCGGTTGATGCCCATGGCGATCGCCTGGCGGACCTTGACGTCGTCGAACGGCTTGATCGTGTCGTTGAAGCCGAGGTACATCGTGTTGAGGCCCGGCCGCGGGGCGAACTGGAGGCTGCTGTCGGCCTGGATCGTGGCGATGTCGGAGGTGCCCGGGTTGTCGATCCCATCAACGTTGCCGGACTGCAGCTCGAGCAGGCGCTGGGCGGCCTCGTCGCTCCAGCGGAACTCGAGGTTCGGGGTCAGGGCCTTGTCGCCCCAGTAGCCGTCGAAGGCCTTGAAGACCATCCGGTTGCCCTTGCTCCACTCCTCGAGCGTGTAGGGACCGGTGCCGTTCGGCTGGTCGAGATACGAACCATCCGCCGCGTGCGCCGCCAGATAGTCCGAGTCGTGAATGCCGAACGCGCTGAAGGCGATCTTCGCAAGGAAGGCGGCGTCGGGGCCGCACAGCTGGAACTCGACGGTCAGGGCGTCGACAGCCGTGAGCTTCTTGAGCTGGCCGGTGTAGGGCGCGGCGCCGCATGGCGCTTCGCCGGTCTCCGGATAAACCGTGCCCTCGTACGGGGCCGCACTGGCAGGTGCTTCCGTGGGCGGCGCGACCGTTGCCGGCGCCTCGGTCGGCGCCGTCGTCGCTGTACTGCCGCCGCACGCTGCGAAGACGAGCGCCACTGTCGCGGCGAATGCCGCGAGTGGCGACCACTTCGGTGATCGGTGCATCCTGGTCCTCCTCATGCGCCCCTCGGCCAGACACTCAGAGCTCCCTCGTCCGGCATTCGCTGGGGGCAGTCGCCGAAGCCTAGCATCAGGCGCTGGTCGCGGCTAGCCCCGCTTGTCAGGGTACTTGCCGGGGCGGATTGAGCAGGCCACCGAACGTCTCGACGAACGGCTGGAAGCGTCCTTCGCGGCCGCGGTGGAGCGGGTGCTCGGCGTCCCACTGGGCGGCGAACGAGAGGACGACGTCGTTGGCGTCGAGCGCCGCCCCATCGTGGAACGTGACGCCCGTCCGGAGGGTGCAGGTCCAGGTGGTCAGCTCCGGGTTCGGCTCGCAGCTCTCCGCGAGCGCCGGGGCGACCGAGGCATCGCCTGATTCGAAGCCAAAGAGCCCCTCCGTCAGCTGGGAGCAGACGACCTGCGCGACGGCGGTCGTCTCGTCTGCGCAGTAGAGGCCCGCCGGCTCGGCGCTGGTCAGCCAGACCAACTGGCGGCGATCGCCCGGCATCATCGTCGCGAAGCGCTCGTAGCGGACCGGCGACGCCTGGGTGCCGCCGACGTCGGCCCGGTAGGCCGTCATCGACCCGGCGTGGGCGATCGGGATCATCGGCACGTTCGTGCGGATGGCGCTGTTGGCCTCGCCGTAGGCAGCGGTACGGGCCGCCGCGTCGATCGTCGCGGCACCGGCCGCGAGGGCGCCGACGAGGGCATCGATCGGCTCTCCGAACTCCTTCGAGGCGCCGGCGCCGAAATGGCGATCGAGCAGGCTCGAGGCCTCGGGGATCGACGCACTTCGTCCGAGCAGGTGAATCCCATCGGCTCGACCCTCGTCGACGGTGGTCAGGAAGGTCTCCTCGGTCAGCACCTCGAGCTCGGCACGGATGTTCAGGTTGGCCAGGAGCTGGGCCTGGAGCTCGGCCGCGACCGCGGTCGGGTCGGGCAGGTACGCCCGGACCACGTCGCGATACTGGATCGTCGTCTGGACCCCATCAGGAAAGCCGGCCTCGGCGAGCAGCTGCCGCGCCGCGGAGGGATCGAACTCGTACCACGGCTCGCCGCTGCAACCGTCGGGGATGGCGCACGGCGAGAAGTGCGAGGCGACCTCCGACCCGGGCGGGTAGAACGCCTGCACGATCCGATCCCGGTCGATACCCATCGCAATCGCCTGGCGGACCCTCGGGTTGTCGAACGGCGCGTAGGTGTTGTTGAAGCCCACGTAGCAGACGTTCAGGCCCGGCCGTGCGACCGCCGGCATGGCGACATCGCTCTCGATCGCATCGACGCCGCCGGGGCCGACGTCGTCGATGCCGTCGACGGAACCGGCCTCGAGCTCGGCCAGCCGTCCTGCGGCGTCGTCGCGCCAGCGGACGATCAGGCGCTCGTTCCGGCCTGCCTCGCCCCAGTAGGCCTCGTTGCGAACCAGGCTGATGTCCGACCCACGATTCCAGGCTTCAAGGCGGTACGGGCCAGTGCCGTTGACTTCGGCGAGGATTGCCTGGTCGCCGCTGCGGTCCGGGTCGATATGCGATTGCAGCCAGGCCGTGTCATTGACCGCAAACGCCGGGAAGGCGAGTCGCGTCGGAAAGGCGACGTCGGGAGCGCACAGCTCGAACTCGACCGTGCCTGCCTCGATGGCCCGGATGCGCCGGATGGAACCGGCATAGGCGGCGTGGTCCCCGTCGGGTGGCTGCGCTTCGTCGCACGGGGCGTCGCCATCGGGTGGATACGTCATCGGCTCGAACGCCCCGGCACTCTGGGCCGCCGGCGTGGACTGGCTGCCGGACGGCGGTTCGGGCGAGGTCGGCTGGCTCGACTCGCCGCAGGCCTCGCCGATCAGCGCCGCGGCAACCAGGAGCAGCGTGGCCGACCGCCGCCGACTCCGTGATCGGGTCATGTGCACGGAAGCCTAGCATCGGGCGGCATGAACGGTTCGCGTATGCTCGGCATCGTGCAGCCCGTCCGGATCGCGCTCGCCCAGATCGCCCCCCGGCTCGGGGACCTCGAGGAGAACCTGGCGCACCACCGGGAGCTCCTGGCGGAGGCCCGCGAGCAGGGAGCCGGCCTCGTGGTCTTCCCGGAGCTGGGGCTGACCGGCTACCTGCTGCAGGACCTGGCCGGGGAGGTGGCGATGCGTCTTGACGATCGCCGCCTGGCCCACCTCGCCGCCGCCACCAAAGGCCTCTCGGCGGTCGTGTCGTTCGTCGAGGAATCGGTGGATCATCGGCTGTTCATCTCGGCCGGCCTGTTCGAGGACGGCGAGCTGCGGCACGTCCATCGCAAGCTCTACCTGCCGACCTACGGCCTGTTCGACGAGCGCCGCTTCTTCGCCGCGGGGGACGCGCTGCGGGCTGTACCGTCGCGGCTGGGAGTCGGGATCGGGATCGGCGTGTGCGAGGACTTCTGGCACCTGACCGTGCCGCAACTGCTCGCTCTCGATGGCGCCCAGATCCTGATCAACATCTCCTCGTCGCCCGGGCGCGACCTGGCCGCCACCAACGAGGTGGGTCTCGGCACGGCAACGTCGTGGCGGACGCTGATGCGGACCTATGCCCAGCTGACGACCTCGTTCGTTGTCTTCTGCAACCGCGTCGGGGTCGAGGAGTCGATCTCCTTCTGGGGCGGCTCGGAAGTCATCGCGCCGACCGGTGAGATGCTGTTCGGCGCGCCGCTGTATGACGAGGGGCTGTTCATCGTCGACATCTCGCTGGCCGACATCCGGCGCGAGCGGATCGTCCTGCCGCTCCTGCGTGACGAGCGACCGGAGCTGCAGATCCGCGAGCTTGGCCGGATCGTGGCGGAGCGCGCCGACATGGCGCCGGATTCGACCGCGGCGCCGGAGGAGGATGCGATGGCGGAGCCGCGCCCCATCGAGCGGCGCCCGCGTGTTGCCGACGCCGGCGAGCCATGACCGGGCACGGAACGAAGCCCGCCGCTGGTCAGGGTGTGTACGTGGCGACCGTAATCGACGACCGGACAGCCGCAGGCGTGGATCCTGTGCGCCGGGCGATCAGCAACGACACACGCGGGCCGATTTCCTTCGATTCCGTGCGTCACGCGCCCGAATCTGGCGCCTCGATCCGGAAACCGGGCAGATATGGTCACCACTCGCACGAGCAGGCAGGCCTCAGGCGAGCCGCAGTCCTGCCACAACGAGGATTCCAGTGACTGCCACGACCGAGCCCTTCGAACTGCCGGTCGAGCTGGCGATCGACACCGACATCGCCCGGCGGGTGACCGTCGAGTTCATCCGCGGGCAGCTCCGCCAGGCGGGCTTCGAGCGGGCCGTGCTCGGCCTGTCGGGCGGGATCGATTCGGCGCTGGTGGCGTTCCTCGTCACCGAGGCGATCGGCGCCGATCGGCTGCACGCGGTGCTCATGCCCTATCGGACGTCATCTCCGGCGTCGCGCGCGGACGCGGAGACCGTGGTCTCGGCGCTCGGCTGTTCGAGCGAGGTCATCGAGATCACGGCCATGGTCGATGGCTACTTCGGCCCCGACTCGACGCCCGGCGCTGGTGGTTCCAAGGGCCTGGGCGCGACCAGCCTCCGCCGCGGCAACTTCGCGGCTCGGATGCGCATGGCCGTGCTGTACGACCGCTCGGTGACGTTCGGCGGTCTGGTCGTGGGGACGGGCAACAAGACCGAATCCCTGATCGGCTACACCACGCTGTTCGGCGATTCGGCCTGCGCCTTCAACCCGATCGGGGATCTCTACAAGAGCCAGGTTCGCCAGCTGGCCGTGGCGATCGGTGTACCCGATGCGATCGTGCGCAAGGCCCCGAGCGCCGACCTGTGGCCCGGCCAGACCGATGAGGGCGAAGGAGCGTTCAGCTACCCGGCGATCGACCGACTACTCTTCTGGCGGATCGACAAGCGCCGATCGGTGGACGAGATGGTCGAGCTGGGCTTCGATGCCGCGACGGTCGAGCGAGTCGACCGGATGGTCG
>JAUSJS010000322.1 GCA_030647575.1 Candidatus Limnocylindrales bacterium
GTCGCCTGTGCGCGCTCGCTCACGCACCTCGGGGGGCGCTCGCTCACGTGCTCGGCTCCGCCTTGGGCTGAGCTCGCCCTGGCGGCCCGTAGGATCCTGCCTTGAGCGAGCCGCCTTTGAGCGAGCCGGAGCTGGTCGTCGTCCCGGATCTCGACGCCCTCGCGTCCGAGGCGGCCGAGCGGATCGCGACGGCGCTGGCCGATTCGGTCCCGGCGCGAGGCCGAGCCGATTGGGCGACAACCGGCGGCTCGACGATGCCCGCGATCTATCGCCGGCTTGCCGCCCAGCCGCTGCGGGACATGGTCCCCTGGCACGCGATCCACGTCTGGTGGGGCGACGACCGATACGTGCCGCGCGACCATCCGCTCTCCAACGTCAAGCCACTCGACGACATCCTCCTCGCGAGCGCCTACACCGAGGGCGGCCAGCTCGGGATGGGGACGGCCGGCGCCCCCACGCCGGTGCCCCTGCCGATGGACAACCTCCACCCTTTCCCGACGACGATTGCGATCGGCGGCGCGCACGGCGCGGCCTGGTGCGCTGCGGAGCTCGCCACGGAGCTGTACGCCGCCGGCCTCGAACGCGCCGGCGACTGGCCGATCTTCGACCTGGTCGTGGTCGGAATCGGCGCTGACGGCCATCTGCTCTCGGTCTTCCCGGGCTCCGCCGCGCTCGAATCGGGCGATCTCGCGCTGGCGATCCCCGCGCCGACGCACATCGAACCGCACGTCGAGCGAGTGACCCTCAATCCGGCGGTGCTCGGCGTCGCTCGCCAGGTTCTCGTCGTGGTCAGCGGGGCCGGGAAAGCGTCGATCCTGGCCGACATCTTCGGGACGGAACGTGACCCGAGCCGTTGGCCGGCCCAGCTGGCACGGCGCGCCGGGACGACCTGGATCGTCGATTCGGCGGCAGCCGAGCGACTCGGCCGCTGAGCGTGGCCGCGGTCGCCTTCCGCCCGCTCGTCTCGCGTGACGGCACGCCGATCGCCATCTTCGGTTCGGGCTCCGGTCCGCCGCTCCTCCTACTCCACGGCACGACCGCCGACCACACCACGTTCCGGGTGCTGGGGCCACGCCTCGAGCGCCAGTTCACGGTCCAGGCCATGGACAGGCGCGGGCGAGGTGTTTCAGGCGACACGCTGCCCTACTCGATCCA
Organism: Candidatus Limnocylindrales bacterium; assembly: GCA_030647575.1. Lineage (GTDB taxonomy): Bacteria > Chloroflexota > Limnocylindria > Limnocylindrales > CSP1-4 > SPCO01. The sequence goes on from JAUSJS010000322.1 coordinate 1,156, forward strand.
ACGCGAGTTCGAGGACGTGGCCGCCGTGGCGGAGACCCTGGCCGCCGAGTCGGGTGGGCCGGTTCCGATCTTCGGGCACTCGTACGGCGGACGGTGCGCGCTCGGTGCCGCCCTCCTGACCGATGCGATCGAGCGCGTCATCTGCTACGAAGGCGCGCCCGCGCCGCCGGGCCGCAGCTACCGCCCATCGGGCGTCGAAGCACGGTTGCGCAAGCGCCTGGAGGCCGGCGATCCAGCTGGCGTGCTGTCGACCTTCATGACCGAGATCGTGGGCATGACCAGCGCGGAGTTGGCCGCCTTCCGGGCCGACCCGATCTGGCCGGTCCGCGTCGCGGCCGCGGGAACCATCCTGCGTGAGCTCGAGGCCGAGGCGTCGGAGCCGGCCTCGCTCCACGCGCTGGGGGCGGTCCGCCAACCGGTCCTCCAGCTGCTCGGTTCGGCGAGCCTGCCGATCTTCCGCGCGGCCACGGTCGCCCTGGACGCGCGCCTGGCCGACTGCCGAATCGTCGAGATCGCGGGCGCGAAGCACGCCGCCCACCACACCCATCCGGATGCTGTCGTCGAGGCCGTCCGAGCCTTCATCGCCGCCCTCGACCAGGGCTGAGCGCCCTTGGGGCGACCGGGCTACCATCTCGACATGACGGACTCCTCGCCCGGCGACAAGCCCGCGGTCAAGGCGGATCAGGCGAGCCGCCCGTACTCGCCCGGGCTCGAGGGCGTCATCGCCGGCGAGACGAGTCTCGGTTACGTGGATGGCGAGCGGGGCCGCCTGACGTACCGCGGCTACCGGATCGGAGACCTCGTCGCACACGGCAGTTACCCGGCCGTCGCCAACCTGCTGTGGACCGGCGACTGGGAGCCGAACCACCGACTGCCGACCGCCCCGATCCCACCGGCCGTCCTCGCCGTCCTGCGCGCGCTGCCGGCCACGACCAAGCCGATGGACGCCCTGCGGACTGCGGTCTCGGCCTGGGGCACCACCCTGGACCTGCCCTGGCCGCCGACCGTCGATCAGGCGCGCGCCCTGACCTCGTTCTCGCCCTCCGCGCTGGCCGCCTTCGCCCGTCTCCGTGCGGGCCAGGAGCCGATCGAGCCCGACCCGTCACTCGATCTCGTCGAGGGATTCCTCTACCAGCTGACCGGCTCGCGGCCGGACGCCGGAACCGCCCGGGCGCTCGATGCCTACTTCATCGTCGGCGCGGAGCACGGCTTCAACGCTTCAACCTTTACGGCCCGGGTCATCACCTCGACCCGCTCGGACATCGTCTCGGCGATCACCGGGGCGATCGGCACGATGAAGGGTCCCCTCCACGGCGGTGCCCCGTCCGAGGTCGTCGACCAGCTGTCACAGGTGGGCTCCGCCGACCATGCCGAGGCGTGGGTCCGCGAGGCGCTGGCCAAGGGCGAGCGTCTGATGGGCTTCGGACACCGCGTCTACCGCGCCTACGACCCACGCGCGGCCGCGCTGCGGACCGTGGCCGAGGGGATGGCGCACAAGCCCGACTGGCTCCAGCTCGCGATCGAGGTCGAGGACGTCGTGCTGCGCGTGCTGGCTGAGAAACACCCGGATCGGCCGCTGAAGACGAACGTCGAGTTCTACGCGGCTCCCGTGCTGATGGGCGTCGGCCTCGCGCCCGACCTCTTCCCGGCGACGTTCTCGCTGGCCCGCCACGCGGGCTGGACGGCCCACGCCCTCGAACAAGCCGCCAACAACCGCCTCATTCGCCCGGACGTCAACTACGTCGGGCCACCAGAGCGCGATCTCCCGAGCTGATCGGGCGGCAGGCGCGTCACACCGGGAGCCGTCGATACAGGGCGACGCGCCAGTACCACGTCGAGTCATTCAGTACTCGGGCGAAGCCTTCGCTCTGGATCGCCGCATCGACTTCATGCTCCGGACGAACAAAGCCCGGGCCCGAGATGGCGCCGGTCAGCGATCGGAATCGGTCGTAGGCGACGGCCGCCGCCCGCATCCACCACGTGCCGCGCGGATAGGTCACGCCGTACCACTGGCGCGCCT
>JAUSJS010000325.1 GCA_030647575.1 Candidatus Limnocylindrales bacterium
GCTCGGCCGTGGAGCGCTTTCCCGAACGCGGACAGCTTCGTGACCTGCCCGCCGTACGAGGCGGTCGACGCCTGGCCGCCGGTGTTCGAGTAGACCTGCGTGTCGAGGACCAGGACCTTGATGTCCGAGCCGGACGCGACCATCCGGGACAGGGCACCGAGACCGATGTCGAACATCGCGCCGTCCCCGCCGATGACCCACAGCCGCCGTTCGGCGTGGCCCGCCTGGTTCCAGCGTTCGCGGATGCCCATGGCGACCGCCGGCGCATTCTCGAAGAGGGAGTTCGTCCACGGCACGAGATACGGGTTGTACGGGTAGGTCGCGCCATAGACCGAGTTGCAGCCGGTCGCCGCGACGATCCCCATCGACTGTGGGCCGTAGACCTGGCGGGTGGCCGCGACCATCTGGCGGATCGCGGTCGCCTCGCCGCACCCCGCGCACGATCCGGCTCCGCCGACATAGCCGATGGCATGCTCGCCGAGGAGCAGATCGGCGAGTGCCTTGTCGTTGCGATAGCCCTGCGGCGTCGGCGGCAGCGCGCGGAAGAGGCGCATGTCGCGGGTGAACCGCTCGAGCGTGCTCTCGCCGGTCGGCTCGTGCTCCACCTTGTCGATCATGATCAGGGCGTCGTGACCGAGCGCCGCGCAGACCTCGACGCACTCGGCGCAGCCCTTGCAATGGACGGGGTCCACGAAGATCCCGAACGCGCCGCGATCGAGGCCCTTGCGCGCCGGGACGTCTCCGTATTTGGTGGTCGTGGCGAAGCGAGCACGGGCGCTGGTCGCCGCGGCCGCCGGGTCCGGCTGCTCGGCGGCGAACGCCGCGATCCGTTCCTCGACCTGCGGCTCCGGAACGACCGCGGCCAGGATGGCCGTGTCAGGACAGGCGGCCACGCAAGCCATGCAGCCGACGCACTTCTCGAACAGGAACTCCGGGATCCGCGGCGCGAGCTTGCTGAAATCGCGCGTGGCAGAGGTCCCGGGCGGGACGATCGAGCGGGCCAGGCCGGCGTCGGCCGGCAGCTCCAGGTCCGCCACGCCGCGCCGGTAGGCGGGCACGACGGAGCGCCCGAACTCCTCGACGTAGGCGCTCATGTCCAGCACGGGCAGCGCGGCCCCGAGGCGAGTCTCGTGGAGCTCCTTGGGCTCGCCAGCTTCCTTGACGAGCGGGGCGGTGTCAGGCATCGGGGGCTCCGCTGGTTGCTGATTCAGGCGCGTCGGACGCCTTCGATGCCGACTGGCGGAAGGTCTCGGCGATGGCGTGGACGAGGTCGGTCATCGAGAGGATCCCGATTGGCAGCGTCTCGTCATCGTCGGCGACGACGACCAGGCGATGGATGTGCTGGCGCTCCATCCGGGCGGCCGCGAGGGCGATCGGGGTCGAGCGCTGGACGGTGACGGCCGGGGAGGTCATGAGGTGGCGGACCGCCAGGCCCGGCCAGTTCACCCACAGGTACTCCGTCGACCGAGCCCGGACCAGGTCGGTCTGGCTCAGGACCCCGACCAGCGAACCGGCGGCGTCGACGACGGGCGCCCCACTGATGTGGTGGCGGTCGAGCAGATCGGCGGCTTCATCGAGGGGCAGATTGGCCCCGATGACGATCGGGTTGACGGCCATCAGCTCGCCGACGGTGGTAGGGCCGGTGGAATTCGTCATCGGGCGGCTCCTTCGGGATGGACGGTGCCCGCCAGGTCGGGAAGGTCCCCGTTCGGCATGCCAAGCGCAGCGCTGACGTCGATGAGGTTGTCGTAGGCGGCCTCGATCACCGCCAGGTTCGCGTCGACGACGGATCCGCCTCGCTTGCCGAAGAACCGGCCGAGCCGGGCCCGAACGGCGGCCATCAACGCATCGCGATCGAGGCCGGCTCGCGCCGCGAACGGCGAGACACGCAGGAAGACACCGACCAGCGCGACGCCCTGCATCCGGACCAGGAGGTCCTGGCGAGGCGCGTGAGCGGCGGCGAGCGCGGCCGTGTCGAGCGCCGTGACGCGGATCCGGCGCGCCAGGATGTCGGCGCGCGCGGCGGCCGGGATCGACCCCCAGATCGCCTCCGGGTCGCGCTGGCTCGACTGGATGAAGACCGATCCGCCATCGACGAGACCGGCCAGCGGATCGCCCAGCCCGAACAACGACACGTCGTGGAGGGGCACGAACTCGACCTGGTCGAGCTCCGCGTGGAGCCGGATCGGCTCGTCGGCGATGGTCAGGTAGTAAGTCGTCGGAAGGCCCTTCTTCTCCGAGCCGTAGCGCGGGTAGGCCTGGACGACCTTGTCGAAGAGCTCCCCGGCCAGCGTCGCCACCAGCTTGTTGGTGGTCACCGAGCCGAAGCCCCCGATCGACTGCCCGCGGAGCGACCAGGCGCCCGCGGGTCGCAGATTCGTCGGGACGCGCTCCAGCGCCAGCGGATGACGGATCCCGAGGACGGCGTGACGCTGCACCGGCGGCTCGCGCTGGGCGAGGCGATCGAAGACCGCGACGAGGTCACCGGGCGCAACGTCGCGCGAGCCGAGCCCGGCCGAGAATGACAGCACGCGCGGGACCATGACCCCCTCGGCTGCCGCGTCGTATAGCGCCGATCGGACCTCGCGGGTCAGCGGGTTGGCGGCGGCCAGCGGCTCGTCCGTCCGCTCCACGACCCCGACCGCCCGGGCGCGACGCAGGACGGCACCGAGCTCGTCGACGGGGAATGGGCGGAAGCTGGTGATCGTCACGCAACCCACGGTCTGGCCCTGCGCCCGGAGGTGGTCGACGACGGCGATGGCCGTATCGGCGATCGTGCCCATGGCGACCAGGATCTCGCTCGCGTCAGCGCAGCGGTAGGCGTCGATGAGCCCGCTCCGTCGGCCGGTCAGAGCGGTCCAATCGGCCATCGCGCCGGCCAGCTCGAGCGGGATCCGGTCGGTATAGGCGCGCTGGCCGATGCGGCCCTTCATGTAGCTGTCCTGGTTCTGGACGGTGCCGGTCATCAGCGCCTCGGCCGGATCGAACAGGTCACGGATTCGCTCGCGCGGATCGCCCACGAAGTCGTACAGCAGCTTGTCTTCCGGGAGGCGCACGTTCTCCAGCGTGTGGGTCGTCAGGAAGCCATCCTGAGCGACCATGAACGGGGTCTCGGTCGCCTCGGCGACGCGCCGGGCAATCGCCGCCAGGTCGGCGGCTTCCTGCGCGTTTCGGGCAAACAGGATCCCCCAGCCGGTGTCGGCCACGGCCATCACGTCGTCGTGGCCGGCGTGGATGTTGAGCGCCTGGCTGGTCAACGCGCGTGCTCCGATATGGAAGACGACAGGGAGGCGCTTGCCACTGATGACGTAGAGGACCTCCTTCATCAGGACCAGGCCCTGGCCCGCGGTGAAGTTGGTGACGCGAGCGCCGGCGAGCGCCGCGCCTTCCGCGGCCGATGCCGAGGAGTGCTCCGATTCGGGTTCGATGAAGCGCAGCGGCGTGCCCCACAGGTTGACGCTGCCGGCTGCCACCGCGGCCTGGAAGATCGCCGCCATCGTGGTGGACGGGGTGATGGGATAGACGCAGGCGACCTCCGCCAGACGAGTCTCGACATGGCCGACGGCTTCGGAGCCGTCGACGATGGCGGGCAGGCCAGGATACCGGAACGCTGGTGGTGTCTTGATCATGACCGCAGCCTGCCTTGCGAGGCCGCCTCGGGGCAGGGACAGGGCGACCGAATTCGGGGGCCGTTCGGCACGGCCTGCCCGGCCGCGCCGCCGGTGGAGGTCAGACAGTCCGCCCCTCCACGATCGCGGCCGCGTCGATCAGGGCGGCCTCGATGGCACTGCGGAAGGCCGGCAGCGCCGCGCGGACCGGCCGGCCCAGGGCCCGCCCGAACCCGAACGAGCGGCCGCCGATGCCGACCAGCGAGCCGGCCAGGGGCGCCTCGCGCGTGACCTGGGCGATGGCGATCAGCTGCCCGATCGGCAAGACGTGCGACGAGCGCAGGATGGGGGCCGCCGCCGCGTCGAGCTCTGGCAGCTCCGGCAGCGGGATGGTCACGATGTGGCCGACCGGGAGCCCGATCACGGTGTCGGTGATGACACAGGCGGCACCTTCTGGGAGGTCGAGCAGGTCCTCGAGCTCGAGCTGCTCGCAGCGTCTGACCTCGAGGACCGTGAGCAGGTGCGGAGGCAGGCCGAACAGCAGGCCGGCGACGGCGGACAGGGCGGCTCCGTCGTCCCCGCGATCCGCGCTGCCGCACACCAGCAGCCGGACCGGGCGCGCCGGATTCATGTCCGGCGCTCCACGCGGAGATCCAGGAAGCGCGTCGCGCAGGATATGCAGCATGGCCGCACCTCAGTTGGCCCTCAGGTTGCCGCAGGATGGCCCGGGCGCGGACCGGCCGTTCGGCCCGAACTGCGGGCCATTCGGTCCTGCCGTCCGACAGCCCAGCGGTCTTAGGATCCGACCACGGTGGACGTCGGAGGGGACGCCCGGCGTCCACCGCGTCCCAACGCCGCGTGCAGGCCTGGCGGTTAGACCACGTGCAGGGCGCGTGCCTCGGCGGTCAGCCCGTCACGGAAGTCCGGGTGCGCGATCGCGATCAGCGCCAGGGCGCGCTCTCGCAGGCTCCTTCCGAACAGCTCGGCCACACCCCACTCGGTGACGACGGTCCGCACGTGCGCTCGCGTCGTCACGACGCCGGCTCCTTCCTGGAGCGAGGCGACGATTCGCGAGGCCTTGCCGCCGGCCGCCGTCGAGGGCAGGGCGATGAAGGCGCGTCCCTCGCTCGCCAGGCCGGCTCCCCGGATGAAGTCCATCTGACCTCCGACGCCGCTGTAGAGACGGTGGCCGATCGAATCGGCTACGACCTGGCCGGTCAGGTCCACCTCGATCGCCGAGTTGATCGCAGCCATCCGGCTGAACGAGCGGATGACGTGGGTGTCGTTGGTGAAGTCGACCGGACGCATCTCGACCATCGGGTTGTCGTTGACGAAGTCGTAGAGACGCTGCGTGCCCATCATGAACGCGGTCACGATCTTGCCCCGATTGCGCTCCTTGAGTGCCCCGGTGATCACGCCGGCCTCGACCAGGTCGACGATCGAGTCTGTGAACATCTCGGTATGGACGCCCAGGTCCCGCTTGTCGCGCAATGCGAGGGCCGTTGCCGCCGGGATCGCTCCGATGCCGAGCTGGATCGTCGAGCCGTTCGGGACGAGCTCCGCGATTTGCTCGCCGATCCGGCGCTCGACGTCGCCGATGGGCACGGCCGCATGCTCGTATAGCGGGACGTCGCACTCGACCGCGAGGTCGATCTGCGAGACGTGGATAAAGCTGTCGCCGAGCGTCCTCGGCATCGCCCGGTTGAACTGGACGATGACCTGGCGAGCGGCCCGAATCGCGGCGTGCATCGCCTCGACCGAGGTCCCCAGGGAGCAGAACCCGTGAGCATCCGGCGGCGTCGCGTTCACGAACACCGCATCGAGCGGGAGCATCCCGGCGTCGAACAGTCGCGGCACGTCAGACAGAAACGCCGGGATGTACTCGGCCCGGCCCTCCGCGATGGCGGCCCGGGCGTTTGGCCCGATGAACAGGGCACGGTGGCGAAAGTGGGGCGCCATCTCCGGCGCCAGATGCGGCCCGGGGCCCTCGCAGTGCAGGTGCACAACGCGCACGTTGGCGAGCTCCGGCGCCCTGGCGACGAGGGCGTCAAGCAGGACCGACGGCGTCGCCGCGGCGCATTGCAGGTAGATCTGCTGGCCGGACTCGATGCCGGCGACGGCCTCCCCGGCGGACACGACGCGCATGGATCGAGTCTACGGGTCGGCGACCGGCCGCATATCGGCTCGGGTCGGCGCTGTGCGGACGTAACCTCCGGAGTCCGCCCGGACTACTTCGTGTAGACCCCGCCCGGGTCGAGCTCCTCGCGGATCAGCCGCAGCTCCTCGGCACTCGGGGGCGGCGTCTCGGCCAGATCGTTCGAGACGACCACCTCCCAGCCGATCGTCTCGCGCACGGCGTCGAGCGTTGCGCCGGGATGGAGCGAGTCGAGGCGCATCTCGCCACGCTCATCGAAGTGATAGATCCCGAGATCGGTCACGACGACCGTGGGTCCGCGGCCGAGCCAGCCGCCCTCGCGCCGGATCCGCTCGGCCTCCTCCGCCCCGCCGAGGTTGCCCGGCGAGGTCCGAAAATCGATCGCCTCGACGAAGCTCCGCTTGCTCTGGCGCATGATCACGAAGACCTGGCGGGCATTGATCGCGATCTCGCAGGCGCCCCCGGAACCGGGCAGCCGGGTCTTCGGATGCGCGTAGTCGCCGATGACGGTCGTGTTGATGTTGCCGAACCGATCGATCTGGGCCGCCCCCAGAAAGCCGACGTCGATCAGCCCGCGCTGGAGGTAGTAGCCGAACAGCTCGAGCATGCTGACGACCGCGGTGGCCCCCGTCACGATGGTCGGATCGCCGATCGAGAGTGGCAGGCGGGCCGGGCGGGCACCGAAGACCCCCGCCTCGTAGACGAGCTCGAGATCCGGCGCGACGGTTCGCTTGGCGAGGTTGACGGCGATGTTTGGCAGCCCGACCCCGACGAAGCAGACGCCCTGGCCGGCCAGGGCGCGGGCGGCCGCCACGATCATCATCTCCGACTTGGAGAACGGTGCGAGCTCGGTCATCGGGCAACCTGTGCCTGCCCGGTGGTTCGTCCGTAGCTGGCCTGCGCGTGCGTCTGGTGACCATTTCCGACCGATTTGACGATCGAGGCGCCGGATTCGCGCGCCTGGTGCGCAGAACCGACGGAAATCGGCCCGAATGTGTCGTACTCGATTGTGGTCGCCACGTGCACGCCGCTCATGGTGCGTTCACCGGTACGCCCCGTAGTCGACAGATCCCGACGGGGCGCTGGCGCTCGGCCGGAGCGACGCGACCCGCTCAGCGCCCAGCTTCTCGATATAGCCCGCGCGGTCTTCGACGCCGTGCACCCATTCGCGCAGCCAGGCCTGCGTCGCCGCTTCGTCCCGCGAGATCGGGTCCCAGTCCAGGTAGAACCGGTTGTCGCGATCGTAGGCACCCTGAACATACGAGGGATGCGCGCCCCACGGCTCGACGACGACGGCATCGACGATCAGGCCGGGGATGATCGTCCGGTTCGGGTCGGCACGGATGACCGCCTCGTCGACCAGGTCCTCCACGACCACGATCACCCGCTCGGCGGCAAAGGCCGCCTCCTTCTGGCAGCCGAGGAGGCCCCACACCTGGGTGTCGCCCCCGGCCGAGGCCCGCTGCGCGTGGACGATCGTGACGTCTGGACGGAGCGGCGGGACGGCGTAGACGGTGCCATCGCCATAGGGCGAGGCGATCGGCCGGATCAACGGATTGGCCACCGGCAGGTCCGTCTCGAAATAGCTGCGCAGCGGGAAGAACGGCAGGTTCATCGCGCCGGCCGTGTAGCGCCCGACCATCCCGAAGTGGCTGTACTCCTCGACCTCGAGGGGCTCCTCCGGGATCTCACCCTCGATCCGGCGGCGGATCGCGCCAAGGCCGCCGACGCCGGGATTGCCAAGCCACGAGAAAACCAGCTTGCGAGCCACGCCGGCCGCAACCATCTGGTCGTAGATGAGGTCCGGGGTGAGCCGGCAGAGGGTCAGGTCGCGCCGACGCTGGCGGATGATCTCGTGACCGGCCGCGAACGAGATCAAGTGGGTGAACCCCTCGATCGCGACGGTGTCGCCATCGCGCACGAGATCCCGGACCGCGTCCGCCATGGAGGCGACCTTCGAGGTCACGGTGCGGAGGGCTCGACGGCGGGTTCGCGAGCGAGCGCGACGTCGAAGGAGATCCGGCCGTCGACGACCGGGGCGACCTGCTCCTCCTTGACGCCGGTGATCGTGTCGTCGTCGAGGTACGGACCGCCCGTCGTGTCGGGCGATGGTTGGATGGTCGTCACTTGGGCCGCGCCTCACGCTGTCGGAACAGGTCGCTGTGTACCGGGCCGCTGGCGTCATCGAGCGGCGGGAGCCCGAGCAGGGCCCGGCGCGCCTTCTCGATGTCGGCCTGGGAGAGGTCCGGGACCCGGGCGAGAAGGATAGCGCGCCCGCGCTCGACCGATGAGTAGTTGAGGTGAAGGCAGAGGCAGCGCCGCTGAGGGCCTCCAACAGGTCGCGGGTGCCGTTCGACGTCAGGAAGCTCGGGGATCGTCACCTGGAAGTCCGACAGGACCTCCAGCATCAGGGCTTCCGCCTCGACCGATCACAGTTGACGCGAGGGTCTACCATGCGCCTGTCTGTTCGTAGAGCGCCCCCGACGTTCGCATGGCGTCACGCTGTACGGATCGCGTACAACCCGTCGGGAGCCTGCGAGAGGTTCGAGGAGAGGGAGGCGGCACGTGGGAACTACGTTCATCGAGGACTGGCGCAGCTATGTGACACGGCACCGGCTGGTCGCGGCCATCGTGGGCGGCCTCGTGGCCACGCATGTGACCACGAACCTGGGCATGTGGTACCACGGACTCGGGGGATTGCCCGACCTGAACTTCAACATGCTCAATGGGTACCTCGTGTTCGGCAACGCGGCCAATGCCTTCGGCACGGAAGGGATGCAGGACCCGGTGATCTTGACGGCCTTCGGGGCGGCCGTCCACTACGCCCAGGGCGTCGCGTTCGCCCTCATCTTCGCATTCGGCATCCACCCGTTGCTGCCGATCGCGAACACCGTCCGAGGCAATCTCATCAAGGCGATCATCTGGGGTCTGATCCTGGGCACGCTCAGCGCGCTGTGGTGGATCAACCTCTTCCCGAATCTCGCCGGTCCGGGCGTGAACGCCGGCTTCTTCTTTAGCAATTTTGGACCAGACCAGTTCAAGTGGCTGATCGCGGTCTACCTGTGGCACATCGTCTACGGGTTCCATCTGGGTGCGTTCTACCAGCCCAAGGACGTCCCGGCGATGCAGGAGGCCTAGCCGACACCTAGCCCAGGCCTGGCCCAGGCCTGGCCCCGATTCCAGCCCGACCTCGATTCCAGCCGGATTGGTCCAAGCAACCCCTCCAGACCCAGGCGCGTCGAAAGCACCAGCCCCACTGGAACACGCGACGGATCCCGCCCAGATTGTGTCGGGGTTTCCAGGCTGATTGGCACCTGTGCCCGGCACGTGTCGGGTACACCAACCGAGCTGGAAACGGAACGCGATGGCGACCTCGCCATCCGCGCCCGGTACCCTCATCGGAAACGGGAGAAATCGGGCGACCGCTTCTCGTTGTAGGCGGTGAATCCCTCCCG
>JAUSJS010000332.1 GCA_030647575.1 Candidatus Limnocylindrales bacterium
GCGCTCTTCCACCCGAGCCTGTCCCGGACCTTCGACACGCGGAGCTACGAGAACGGCAACATCCGCGATGGGATCGTGAGCACCCAGCACGGTGCCGTGCACCGGGCAAGGCGAAGGGTCGAGAACACCCAGTTCCGCCCCGACAAGCTCAGGCTCTACGAGCAGACGCTGTTTCCGGCCGTCATGAACGACCTGCTCGACGTCCTGTTGGCCGGCGAGGAGGTCGACCTCTATGCCATCGGCGAGATCCTCGCCAGCGTCCTCGCCTGCCGCCGGGCCGGGCTCGACATCCGCGAACGGGACTTCGGCGAGCTGGCCGTCATCGTCGAATTCGTCGACATCTTCAGCCAGGGCGCCGCGATCCTCGACTCGAAGGATCCGGATGCCGTCCGGACGCGAGTCTATGCCGCCTACGAGCGATTCGAGCGCGACTATATCCGCCCGGCGTGGGCACGACGCCAGGCGATGCTGGACGCGCGTGATCGCGGCGAGATCGAGGACGACGACCTGACCCACGACATCCTGACGGCCCTCCTCCAGCATCGGGCCGACCCGACCCTCGAGCTCGGCGACGACCGGCGCGTGGTGCGGGAGGTCGCGACCTACCTGCAGGGCGGGACGCACACCAACGGCCAGGTCGTGGTGAACGCCGTCGACCTGCTCTTCGAGGCGCTACCCGATGAACCCGGGATCCTCGATCGCGTCGCCGACGACCTGCTCTTCGCCCAGCGCGTCGTGCACGAGACGCTGCGACTGCGACCGACGACGCCCAAGATCCGCCGACGTGCGCAGGCCGACGCGACGATCGCCGGCCGGCTCATTCCCAAGGACTCCCTCGTGATCCTCGACGTCGTGAGCGGGAACCAGGACTCGGCCCTGTTCGGGCCCGAGCCCTGGCGCTTCAACCCGGACCGGGCCGTCGACCCGAACGTGCCCCGCTGGGGCCTCTCGTTCGGGGCAGGCGCGCACATCTGTCCCGGCCGTTCGGTTGGCGGCGGGTTCCCGGTCCCGGCCGAGCTCGAGGCCGACGACGACCATCTCTACGGACTGGTGGCCAGGATGCTCCAGGAGCTGATGCGTCGGGGGGTCGAGCCAATGCCGGGGCGGTCGCAGGAGCGCGACACTCGGACCGAGCGGTTCACCCGCTGGAGGCATTACTGGATTCGCGTCGGATCGCCGAGAGCGACGGCAGCCTCCGACCGGTGATCCCGCCATTCGCGCTCGCCCGTCCGGCCAGCGTCAGCGAGGCGATCGCCACCTTTGCGGACGCCGGGCAAGACGCCGCCTGGTACGCCGGGGGCACGGAGCTGCTCCAGGTGATGAAGATGGGGCTCGCGCGCTTCGGGACACTCATCGACCTCAAGGGCCTTCCGGAGCTGCGGGGCATCGCCGTCGATGCCAGCGGAGCGCTCGTCATCGGCGGCGCGGTGACCCACCGGGAGATCGAGCGCAGCTCGATCGTCGGACGCGAGCTCCCCGGACTGGTCGGGCTGGAGGCCCATGTCGCCAACGTCCGGGTCAGGAACCAGGGGACGATCGGCGGCAACCTCTGCTTCGCCGAGCCTCACTCGGATCCAGCGACGTTCCTGCTGGCCTGCGATGCCCACGTTGAGCTGTGGGGGGCGGGCGGCGCCCGCGAGCTGCCAATCGACGGATTCTTCCTCGAGCCGTTCGTCACCGCTCGCACTCCGGACGAGATCCTCCTCGCCATCGTGATCCCGAAGGCGGCCGCGGGCGAAGGCCGGGCCTACGAGAAAGCGAAGTTCCGCGAGCGGCCGGCGGTCTCGGTGGCGGTCCGGCTCCGGGTTGCCGGAGATGCGATCGTCGAAGCCGTCGTGGCGGTGGGCTCGATGACCGACATCCCGGTCCGGGTGCCCGAGGCAGGAACTGCGCTCGCTGGGGCGCCGGCCGACCCGTCGGCGCTCGGCGCGCCACTCGCGGCCGGCGCCGAGGCAATGGCGGAGCTGGATGCCGTCGGCGATCTCGATGGCTCGGCGGACTTCAAGCGGCACCTCGCCGGCGTGCTGCTGCGAAGCGCGACGCGGGCTGCGCTCTCGGAGGCAATCGCCCGTGCGTGAGACCGTCGAGCTCTCGCTGGTCGTCAACGGGCGCGCCCATCCGATCCGCGTCGAGCCACGCGAGACCCTCGCCGACGTCCTGCGCGAGCGGCTCGGGCTGACCGGTCTGAAGATCTCCTGCGATGTCCAGGTTTGCGGCGCCTGCACGGTCCTCGTCGACGGGCTCGCAATCAGCGCGTGTACGTACCTCGCCGCGGATGCCGAGGGCCACGAGGTGACGACCGTCGAAGGCCTGGCCCGCGCCGGCCAGCTTTCGCCGCTCCAGCAGTCGTTCATCGATGCGGCCGCGTTCCAGTGCGGCTTCTGCACCCCGGGGATGCGCATGGCCGCGACCGCCCTGCTCGCCGAGAACCCGGCGCCGACACGCGCGCAGGTGGTCGCGGGGATCGAGGGCAACATCTGCCGCTGCACCGGGTACGTCCCGATCATCGACGCGATCCTGGAGGCGGCCGGGGCCGTCGACGCGGCGGGCGTGTCAGAAGGCGCTCGATGAGGCGCGTCACGACCCGGGCGACGCCACCCTCGCCGATCGGGGAGTCGGTCCCGCGTCGCGACGGCATCGCCAAGGTGACCGGTGCGGCCCGCTTCACGAGCGACCTCAGCGTCCCCGGGATGGCCTGGGCGAAGATCCTGCGGAGCCCCTACCCGCATGCCCGGATCAGCTCGATCGACACCGCGGCGGCGCTGGCCCTGCCCGGCGTGATCGCCGCGGTCAGTGCCGCGGATCTTGCCGACGTGGAGCTCTACTACGGCCACGCCCTGGCCGACCATCCGCTCATCGCGCACGGCGTGGTCCGTTACGGCGGGGAGCCCGTCGTCGGGATCGTGGCGGAGGACCCCGCGACGGCCGAGGAGGCGCTGGCTCTCGTCTCGGTCGAGTACGACCCGCTGCCCGTGGTCACGACCGTCGAGGCGGCGCTCGCCCCCGGCGCGCCGATCCTCCACGAGCGCGAGGCAGAGCAGCGTCCGCAGCGGGGCTTCGAGGAGGCCATCGAACGGGACCACCCGAACGTCTGCTCCTCGTCGACTCAGCGCTGGGGCGATATCGACGCGGCGTTCGCCGGCGCCGACCTGGTCGTCGAGGGCGACTTCCGCTACCCGATCTCGTACGCGTACGCGATGGAGCCATACACGGCGATCGCCCACTGGAGCGACGGCGGGCTGACGGTCTGGAGCTCGTGCCAGCACCCGTTCATGGTCCGCGACGACCTCGCCCGCTGCTTCCACCTCCCGCTCTCGGCTGTCCGGGTCATCGTTCCCTACGTCGGCGGCGGTTACGGCAGCAAGAGCTACACGAAGATCGAGCCGCTCACGGCGGCGCTCGCGCTGCGGGCTGACCGACCGGTCAAGCTCGCCCTCTCGATCGAGGAGTCGATCCTCACGACGCGGGGCGACGGGGCCGTCGTCCACATCGCGAGCGCCTTCGACGGCGACGGCCGGCTGCGCGGCCGGCGCGCCGAGATCCTGCTCAACACGGGCGCCTACGCCGAGAACTCGCCGCTCGTCGGGCGGAAGGCGGCGAATCGGATCTGCGGGCCGTATCGCATTCCGGCGGTGGATGTCACCTGCCGTGCGATCTACACGAACACCTCGCCGGCCAGCTCATTCCGCGGGTTCGGGGCGCCGCAGGGGATCTTCGCCGGCGAATCCCAGATGGACGAGGCGGCAGAGCGGCTGGGGATCGATCCGCTGGAGATCCGACGTCGGAACGTCGTCAGGCCGGGCGAGGCCCTCTGGTCCAAGGCTCGCGGCATGGACGCCGACCTCGACGCCGACCTGCTCCTGGCGGCCGACGCCCTCGCGTGGGACACCCCAGCACGACCGGGTCGGGGTCGCGCGATCTGCATCAGCGCATCGGACGCCGGATCGGAGCCGGTCACGACGAGCCTCCTGCGCGTTCACGCCGACGGATCCGTCACCGTGACGGTCGGGAGCACGGAGATCGGCCAGGGGTCGTCCACCGTCCTCGCCCAGATCGCCGCGGCCGAGATGGATCTGCCGCTCGATCGCGTGCACCTCCTGCAGAGCGACACCACGGCCGCGAGCTACGATCGATCGACCGGCGCGAGCCGAACGACGACGTTGGTTGGGCTCGCCATCCAGGCGGCCGCCCGGGACGCCAGGTCGCAACTCCTCGAATGGGCGCGCGATGCCCTCGCAGGCGGGGGAACGGTGGAACCTGCGAAGGGTGGCGTCCTCGTGGCCGGGGTTCACCACGATTGGGGTGCCATCGTCCGGGCCTGGTTCGCGGGTGCCGGCGGCGAGGTCGTTGGCCGAGGCTACCTCCGTCGGGCCGGCTCCATGACGGCCATGCCGCCGTTCTGGGAGATCGGCTGTGTCGGCGCCGAGGTGAGCGTCGACGAGGAGACCGGCCAGATTCGCGTCGAACGCCTCGTCACGGTCGGCGACGTCGGCTGCGCGATCAACCCGCAGCTCGTCGAGTCGCAGGACGTGGGCGCCGCGATCATGGGCCTCGGCATCGCGCTCAGCGAGGAGCTGGTCTACACGCCCGAGGGGAGTCTGCTCAACGGCAATCTCGTGGAGTACCGCGTGCCGAGGGCCTCCGACATCCCGCCGTTCACGGCCATCCTCGCCGAGCGGGGCGATGGGGTGGGCGTCTACGGCGCCAAGGGCGGCGGCGAGGGTGCCCTGAATCCTGTGGCGGCCGCGGTGGCCAACGCCGTGCGGCGGGCGACCGGCATCCGGCTCCACGAGGCACCGTTCACGCCCGAGCGAGTCTGGCGGGCCCTCCGGGAGCGCGACCCGGGAAGGGAGGGCGATGGCTGACGAGTGGATCGACCGCTACCTCGCCCTCCTGGGCGTCGGGCGCGGGGCGCCCGATCTCGCCACCCTCAATGCCATCATCCGCGCTCATCGCGGCATCGCCTTCGAGAACGTGAGCTCGCTGATCCGCCGGCAGGCCACGCCAGAGGGGCCCGTCCCATTGCTCGATCTCGGCGCCGTCCTGGCGACGTGGACGGCGGGCGGCGGCGGCGGCGTCTGCTACGAGGTGGGCAGCATGCTCGGGCGCCTGCTCGAGGAACTTGGCTTCGTGGCCTACCCGGTGCTCGCCCAGATCTCGTTTCCGGGCTCGCACTCGGCTCTGATGGCGGAGCTCGGCGGCTCCCAGCTGCTGGTGGACGTCGGCAATGGCCAGCCGCTCTTCGAGGCGATCCCGGTCGACACCACCACCGAGATCAGCCGGGCCGGCCTGCACTACCGCTTCCGCCTGGATCCGACGACCGCCAAGCTCGTCCAGGACCGTTGGGTCGAGGGGGCCTTCAAGCCCTTTGTCACGTACGAGATGTCGGCCGCGACGCCAGCCGAGATGGAGGCGTCCTACCAGCGCCACCATGCCCTCCCGCCGATGACGTTCGTCATGCAGACCTTCCGGCTCGTCCGCTGCACGGACGACGAGGTCATCCAGCTGCGCGACCACGAGCTCACCCGCTACACCGCGGGTGCCAAGTCGACCGAGGAGGTCCACGGCCTGGCCCGCTATCGCGAGCTGGTCGCCGGGCCGTTCGGCTTCCCCGGCATGGATGTCGAACGCGGCCTGCGGGCCTGGACGGCCATCACCGGCGGCGCGATCTAGCCTTGAGCCGTATGTCGTCCACGACGGTCGTCCGTTCGTCGCCTGGCGCGCGGCCGAGCGTATCAGTTGTCAATAGTGTTGTGTGATGTCACGAAACGCTAACTGGCGGTGCCTATTCGGCGCGGGCCTCATGGCGCTTGCGATCACCGCATGCGGCTCGCCGTCACCGCCCCCATCATCTGCTCAATCGGTGTCGCCACCCGACATCGAGCTCCCTCCACCGCGAACCAGAGGGTGGCCTGGGAATCCGTGGACTCTCCGAGGCGAGCGGGTCTCGACCAATATCATCTCGTTGGCCCCTGGTCAGGAGCATTGCGGATACGATGCTTTGCTGCTCCTGACGACGGCTAACCGCCTCGGCGAGCGAGCCCTGACCTCCGACGATGCCCGCCAGTACGTGCGAGACCCCATCAACGAGTTCGCGACCATCGGAAGGTTCGAGCCATCGGTCGCAAGACCCGCGGACGCCGTCTTCACGGGGTACATCTATGACGGCATGGAGCTGTGGGTGAGCCCTGAGGCCGGCGACGATGTCGTGTTCATGGCGCGCGGCGGCATCTGGGAGCAGTGGCCCCGCGCGCGCGAATTGTTCGCCTGCGGGTAGTCGCCTCGTGGTGTGCGCCGCAGCCTCGCCAGGTCTGCGGCTACCGGGCGGTTGACACCGGCAGTTCGACTCGATCCACCGATGGCGGAACGCCATACCGCGCCACGAGCGCGGCGACCAGGAGGAGGGCCGCCGCCAGGACGATCGCGGCCTGGGCGTTCGCCAGGTCCATCACGGCCGCGAGGAAGACCGGGCCGATGAAGGCCCCCAGGTCGACCGAGAACCGGTACCCGCTGAGCGCCCGCGTCCGGAGCACTGGAGGGACGATCTCGGACAGCAGCGCCGTCTGCGAGCTGGGGAAGAAGTCGCCGCACCCGATCAGCGCCGCGAAAAACAGGAATGACAGCAGGTCCCCCGTCAGGAGGAAGGCGAGGTCGCCCGCCGCGACGGCGGCGAGACCGGCCACGATGACCCGGCGTCGACCGATCCGGTCGCCGAGCATCCCGCCCGGGACGCTCACGACCAGGGCGGTGATTGACATGAGCGCGATCGCCGTGGCGATCGAGATGCCGCCGAGCCCGAGAGCGGTCGCCGCATACAGCGGCAGGATGGTGTTCCGGAATCCGTGTCGATGGATCATGGTCGCCACGACTCCGAAGTCCGTCGCCGCGATCGCGACTGTGCGGCTTCGTCCGTACAGGATCCGTGGATCCGGCTGGGCCGGTCGGTCGGCGACGTGCCCTCTGGGCAGGTCGATGCGGAGGAGGAGCGGAACGAGGATCAGGCCCCCGACCACGGCGAGGATGGCCGTCAGCCCGAACGTCGCGCGCCAGCCCAGGGTCACCCCGATCACGCCGCCCACCAGCGGGTAGATCGCGGTGGCGGCGTTGTTCGCCGTCGGAAAGAGGCTCATGACCTTGCCCCGGTTGGTGGCGGTGGCCGTCGCGGCCAGGGCCGCCAGGCAGATCGTGGCCAGGAGTGCCACGGAGAACCCCGATCCAATCCGCGCGAGGATCAGGACTTCGAGGCTGTTGGCCGTCAATCCCACGACGGAGGCGGTCACGAGAAGCCCGAGGGCGATGAGACTCAGACGCCGATAGCCGATCCGGTCGATGAGAACGCCGGCTGGCAGGTCGAACATCAGGCGCGCGAGACCAAACGAGCCGACGACCCAGCCTGCCGTCGCGATGCTCACCCCGAAGTCGTCTCGGACTGCCGGCAGGAGCGGCGTCAGGACGCTCGTGGCGGCAATGACCAGGAAGAGGGAGACGACGAGGAGGACCGAGTCCCGGGGGATCGGCGGCGAAGTCGAGCCGCGCGCGCTCACGCGTGGCGATCCGTCGATCCCTACGGCCGATCCGTCGCCGTCCACCAGGCCGGGATGCCCGTCGGCTCGCTGGCCACGGAGTCGCCGCCGGCTGCGGCCTCGCGCATCGCGCGCCACACCCGCTCGGGCGTGAACGGCGCTCGGCGCAGCCGCACGCCCAGGGCGGAGTACAGGGCGTTCGAGATCGCCGCCGGAACCGAAGACATGCTGCCGTCGCCGTGGGCCTTCGAACCGTACGGACCCATCCCGTCCTGGTTCTCGATCACGAACGTGCGGATCTCGTCCGGCAGGTCGCCGAACTCGGGGACCCGGTAGCTGAGGACGGATCCGTTGGTCAGCTGTTGACCTTCGTAGACGAGCTGCTCGCGAAGCGCGATGCCCAGGCTCTGCATCAGCGAGCCGGTGTCCATCCCGTCAGCCAGGGCAGGGTTGATCGCGAGCCCGATATCGGCAATGTCGATGAAGCTGCCGACCCACCAGTCGCCGGTCTCCGGGTCCGTCCCGACGCGGACCCCGACCAGCGGGTTCTCCCAGGACGGCGGGATGAGGCCCCAATCGCCGACCGGTCGGATGTGGCCTCGACCGGAGACCTCCATGTCCGGCGCCTGGAAATAGCGGCCGATGATCTCGCCCCAGGTCAGGCTGCGCTCGGCCGCCCGGACGCCGGTCTTCTCGATCTCGATCTCGCCGGTCGGCAGCTCCAGGAGCTCCGCGGCCATCTCGCGAAGCTGCTCCTTGGCTTCGCGGCAGGCGAGCAGGATCGTGGTGCCCTCCATGATCGTCGTCCGGTCGGCCCCGGTCGTTCGTGCGTACGGCGTGACGCCGCTGTCGGACTGGGAGATGCGCACCCGGTCCATGGTCAACCCGAACTCCTCCGCGGCGATCTGGGTGAGGACCGTGCGGCTACCCTGGCCGAGCTCGGCGGATCCGGTGAGGACCGTGACCGAGTTGTCGCCGTGGACGCGAATCTCGCTGCGCCCGACCGGCACGGCACCGCTGTCCATCACCGTCAGGGCCACCCCCTTGCCCCACCCGGGCGGCTCCTTCTGCGTCCAGTCGAGCGCGTCCGCGACCATCCGCAGGCTCGCCTTGACGTCCGCGTGGAGTGGCCGCTTGTTCGGGTAGAACACCGCGCCCCGGTCGACGATGTTCCGGAGCCGGAACTCGACCGGGTCCAGCCCGAGGCGTTCGGCCAGCTCGTCCATCTGGATCTCGGCCGGCAACGTCGCGTGCGCGCCGCCGAAGCCCCGGTACGAGCTGCCCGGGCTCGTGTTCGTGTAGGCGGCGCGGACCCGGAAGTCCACGGCCTCCCACTTGAACGGGCCGACCAGGCGGGTAGCGGTCTTGGCCGACACGAGCATGCCGTTCTGGGCAAAGGCCCCGCCGTTCATCAGCACCCGGGCCTGGCGGGCCACCAGCCGCCCGTCCGCATCGACGCCGGTCCTGAGCCAGACCCGGGCGTCGAGCGTCCGTGTCGTCAGGACCGACTCCTCCACGGTCAGCTCGACCTTGACCGGCCGGCGAACCCGCCACGAGCAGACGGCGGCCAGCGGCTCGACCTTGGCGTAGGACTTCGAGCCGAAGCCCCCGCCGACAAAGGGCGTGACGACCCGGACGTGGCTCAGCGGGAGCCCGAACAGGTCGGCGACGTCGCGTCGCGTCGTGTACGTGTGCTGGCCGTTCGACCAGACGGTGACCTCGTCGCCGCGGAAGTCGGCGATCGCCGCGTACGGCTCCAGCGCGTAGGCGAA
>JAUSJS010000336.1 GCA_030647575.1 Candidatus Limnocylindrales bacterium
CTCGCCGTCGTCCGCGAGGAAGCCGCCGCCTACCCGGTCATCACCGGGCCGCGCACGCTCTTCGAGGTGGAGACGCCTCGGGCGCGTCTGTCACTGATCTTCCAGCACCGATCCAGGCGCTGGACGGTGAACGGTTTGGACCGTGAGGTCCAAACCGCAGCCTGACCGGCGGTGTCCCGGGCGGCTCATGCCGGCGTTGGCCCGCTGCGCGCGTTCGCTCGCGCACTTGGAGTGCGCTCGCTCTCGTGCTCACGTGCCGCCTTGGCCTGAACCGCCCCGGGCGCCGATTCTCAGGAACCGCCCGGAGCGCCGATCCTGACCGCGGATGGGGCGCCGATCCTGAGCTCATTGCCATTACCCTGGCGGCGGGTCCTCGCCCCGCCGCCGCCCGTACAATCGGATCGTGGATCCATCCACCCAGGTTCGGTTCCGCGATCTGACCCTCGATCGGTTCGTGGCTGCCCTCGCGTCGGCGGCGCCGGTGCCTGGAGGGGGTAGCGCGTCGGCCGTCGCAGCCAGCCTCGGCGCGGGCCTCGTGGCGATGGTCGCGTCGCTCTCCATGCATCGGCCGAGATATGCGGAGCACGCCGAGTTGCTTGCCTGGGCCGCCCAGATGGGGCAGGACCTGGTGGATCGCTTCCTGGCCCTTGCCGACGAGGATGCCGCCGCGTTCGCGGACTACGCCTCCGCGATGAAGCTGCCGCGTCATACCGACGAGCAGCGTGAGGCTCGTTCGGCCGCGCTTCGAGCCGCCGCACGCCACGCGGCCGAGGTGCCGCTTATCGCGGTCGAGGCCTGTGCGGAACTGGTCGGCGTCGCCGAGGCGCTCGCCGGTCGGAGCAACGTCAACGCGGCCAGCGATCTGAACGTGGCCGTCCTGCTCGGCGAGACGGCGGCGCGCGGGGCTGCCGCGAACGTGATGGTCAACCTGCCTTCGGTCGCCGACCCGGACTTCGCGCTCGAGATGCGCGAGCGGGTCGACGCCCTCCTCCATGAGGTTGAGCGCCTGGCCGAATTGACTCGCGAAGCCGTCGGCAGCGGCGAGCCGCGCGAGCCGATTCCGGCCCCAGTGCGAGCCTGATCGAGTGACCTTCCCGGGCGCCCGGTTGCTCGAGGGCGGAGCGATGGCCGCCGAGATCCGAACCGCGGTTGCCGAGGACGTCGCGAGCTTCACCGCCACGCAGGGTCGTCCGCCAGGTCTGCGCGTCGTCATCATCGGCAAGGACGCGCCGTCGACCGTCTACCTCGAGCGCATCCTGCGCGGTTGCGCCAAGGTCGGGATCGACGCCGGCTTCGTCGAGCTCGAGGGCGAAGCCACCGAGGCCAAGGTGACCGCGACAGTCCGAGCGCTCAACGACGACCCGAGCGTCGATGGGGTCATCGTCCAGATGCCGCTTCCCGGGACGATCCGGCTGCGCGCGGTCATCGATGCGATCGATCCGGCCAAGGACATCGACGGGATCCATCCGCTCAACGCCGGGCTGCTGCGCCTGGGCTATGACGGCTTCCTGCCGGCGACCGCCCACGCGGCGGTCGAGATCCTCCGTCGCTCGGCCATCGAGATCGAAGGACGCGACGCGGTCGTCATCGGTCGCTCGGCAGTCGTCGGGATGCCGGCCGCATTCCTGCTCGTCAGGGAGGACGCGACCGTCACGGTTTGCCACCGGCGGACGCGCGACCTTGCCGGCCACGTGCGCCGCGCCGACATCGTGGTGGTTGCCGCGGGACATCCCGGCCTCGTCACCGGGGCGATGCTCAAGCCAGGCGCGGTCGTGGTCGACGTCGGGATAAACGTGGTCGATGGGCGGATCGTCGGCGACGTCGACTTCGAGTCGGCCCGCGAGGTCGCCTCGGCGATCACCCCGGTCCCGGGCGGGGTGGGGCCCTTGACCAATGCCCTGCTGCTGACCCATCTCATTCGCGCCGCGGAGCGCCAGGCCGCAGAACGCCAGGCGTCGCGCCAGCCCGCCGTCACCGGAGGAGATCGATGAGCTTCCCGTCCGATCTCGAGATCGCCCAGGCCGTCAAACCGCGACCGATCGTCGACATCGCGCGCGAGCTCGGGATCGCCGACCACGAGCTCGAGCTCTACGGACCGACAAAAGCCAAGGTCACGATTGAGGCGATCCGCCGCCTCGAGGCGGAACGGCCGCGGGGCAAGTACGTGCTGGTGACGGCGATCACGCCGACGCCCCTCGGCGAGGGCAAGTCGACCACCGCGGTCGGTCTCGCCCAGGGTCTCAACCACATCGGCAGGAAGGCGGCCGTCAACCTCCGTCAGCCGTCGCTGGGCCCGGTCTTCGGGATCAAGGGCGGCGCCGCGGGCGGCGGCTACAGCCAGGTCATCCCGATGGAGGACTTCAACCTCCACCTGACCGGCGACGTCCACGCCGTCGGTGCCGCGCACAACCTGGCCGGTGCCTTCCTGGACAACAGCCTCCACCACGGGAACCCTTTGGGCGTCGATCCACGCGGGATCCTCTGGCCGCGGGTCGTCGACATCAGCGATCGCGCGCTCCGTCACGTCGTCATCGGGCTGGGTGGGCGCGAGGACGGGGTGACCCGAGAGACCGAGTTCGTGATCACCGTCGGCTCCGAGGTGATGGCGGTCCTGGCCCTGGCCACCGACCTGCAGGACCTCCGCGTGCGCCTCGGGCGGATCGTGCTGGCGACGACGATGGACGGGAAGCCGGTGACGGCGGAGGACGTGGGCGTCGCCGGAGCGATGACCGTCCTGCTGCGCGACGCCCTCAAACCCAATCTGCTGCAGACCCTGGAGGGCGGCCCGGCGTTCGTCCACGCGGGGCCGTTCGCCAACATCGCCCACGGCAATAACTCGATCATCGCCGACCGCCTCGCCCTGGTCACCAACGACATCGTGTGCACGGAGGCCGGATTCGGCGCCGACATGGGCGCGGAGAAATTCTTCGACATCAAGTGCCGGGCGTCGGGGCTCGTCCCCGATGCGGCCGTCGTGGTCGCCACGGTGCGGGCGCTCAAGATGCACGGCGGCGTCGGAAACATCGTTGCGGGCAAGCCGCTCGATCCGGCACTCCTCGAGGAGAACGTGGAGGCCGTCCGCCGGGGTGCCGCCAATCTCGCCAAGCAGATCGAGAATGTCACGATGTTCGGGGTCTCGACGGTCGTGGCCATCAACTCGTTTCCGACCGACACGCCGGCGGAGGTGGACGCGATCCGCGAGGTGTCCCTGGCGGCCGGCGCCCGCGACGCGGTGGTGGCGACGCACTTCAGCGACGGCGGCGCGGGCGCCGCGGCACTCGCCGAGGCGGTCTGGGCGGCGGCCGAGCACCGGGATTCCGAATTCCGGCTGCTCTATCCGGACGACATGGCGCTGGTGCAGAAGATCGACACGATCGCGACCAGGGTCTACGGCGCCGACGGGGTCGAGCTCTTGCCGGCTGCCGCCAGGGCGCTCAAGCAGTTCGAGGAACTCGGTTACGGCCACCTGCCGATCTGCATGGCCAAGACCCAGTACTCGCTGAGTCACGATGCCGCTCTCAAGGGCCGCCCGACAGGCTTCACGATCCCGATTCGCGAGGTCCGCCTGTCGGCCGGCGCCGGCTTCATCACGCCAATGTGCGGGGAGATGCGGACGATGCCCGGGCTGCCGTCGAGACCGGGCGGCGAGAAGATCGACATCGACGCAGACGGCAACATCGTGGGGCTGTTCTAGCGAACCTCAACCGCTCATCCGTTGGCGAACGAGCACTGCCAGTCGACGCCACGGACGCAAGGAGGTCCGAGGCCCTCCCCCGGCCGAAGAACGCGACTGGAGGTCTACATCATCTCGATGAGGCCGCCGCGATCCCGCCCTTGAGTCCTGGAACGCGCCTACCAATCACGCCTGGGCTCGGGGCGACAACGCGACTTCTCCGCCGGTCAGCCGAGTCCGCTCGTGGCGAGCGCGAAACAGGCCGCAATCACGATCGCGATCGCGACGCCCACAACTCCGGCCCCCCACGCCGCGACATCGACCGGGCCGAGGGGCTGTTCGCCGTGGGCGTGATCGTCGTGGCCGTGTTGGTCGCCGTGGTCCGTCGGTTCGTGGTGATCGCCGCCGGCCGAGGCGTGGTGGCCGGGCGCGTCCGTCGCATGCGGGTCGCTCATCGTCGCTCCTCTACCTCCGGCCGGCATTCTGGCAGACCCTCCGCGTGGCCGTTGAGCCCGTAGACTCGCCGAGATGTCGACGCCCAGCGCGCCCCTCGACGCGGGGTTGATCGCGAGCCTCCGCGGGCTCGACCGGAACGGCCGGCTCCTGTTCGAGCTTCGGACGCTCCGAATGTTCGGCTACGGCTTCCTGGCGGTGATCCTCGTCCTCTACCTGGACGCGCTCGGTCTGGATGCCCTCACCATCGGCGCGATCCTGACGCTGACGCTCGTTGGCGACACGCTGATCTCCCTGTGGCTGACGACCAACGCCGATCGGATCGGCCGGCGCCGGGTGCTGATCGCGGGCTCCCTGCTGATGGTCGTCGCCGGGCTGGTGTTCGCGCTCACCAGCTGGCCGCCGCTCTTGATCCTGGCGGCGACGATCGGGGTCATCTCGCCGACTGGGAACGAGGTGGGTCCGTTCCTGGCCATTGAGCAGGCCGCCCTCTCCGAGGCGATCCAGGGTACCCGTCGCACTTCCACGTTCGCCTGGTACAACCTCGTCGGGTACGCCGCCACGGCGACCGGCGCGCTACTGGCCGGAATCGTCAGCCAGGCGTTGCTCGACCGGGGACTCGCGGCTGCGGATGCCTACCGGGCCATCGTGATCGGCTACGCCCTGATCGGCCTGGCGATGGCGCTCGGCTGCCGCCGGCTTGGTGACGCGATCGAGGCGCCGTCGCCCGGCGAGGACCTCCCGGCGGACGGCATCCGGCGCCGCTTCGGGCTCGGTCGGTCGAAGGGGGTGGTGCTGCGGCTGTCGGCGCTCTTCTCGATCGACGCGTTCGCCGGCGGGTTCATCCCGATGAGCCTGATGGCCTACTGGTTCCATCTCCGCTTCGGGGTCGAACCGGCCGTGCTCGGGGCGATCTTCTTCGGCTCGAATCTGCTCGCTGCCGTCTCGGCCCTCTCGGCGGCGCGGATCGCGGCCCGAATCGGTCTGATCAACACGATGGTCTTCAGCCACATCCCGTCGAATTTGCTGCTGATCGCCATCCCGCTCATGCCGACCCTGCCGCTGGCCGTGGGCGTGCTGCTCCTGCGCTTCAGCCTCAGCCAGATGGATGTGCCGACGCGCCAGTCGTACGTGATGGCTGTGGTGGATCCCGACGAGCGTTCGGCGGCGGCCGGCGTCACCGGGATCGCCCGAACGACCGGCGCGGCGATCTCACCGGCGCTCTCCGCGGTGCTCATCTCGAACGGCGGCCTGGCGGCGCTCCCGTTCTACCTCGCGGGCGGTCTCAAGATCGTGTACGACCTGCTCCTCTATCGCGAGTTCCGCTCGGTGCGCCCGCCCGAGGAACGGGACGTGGGTTAGCCAAGAGGCCGACGTAGGGCGAGCTCGCCATCGCGTTCCGTTTCCAGCTCGGCTGGTGTACCGAACACGAGCAGGTCACAGGTGCCAATCACTCTGGAAGTTCATGCGCAGTCTGGGCGGGATCCGTCGCGTGTTCCAGTGGGGCTATTGCTTTCGACGCACCTTGGGCCTGGAGGGGTTGCTTGTACCGATCCGGCTGGAATCGGGGCCGGGCTGGAAATCGGGGCCGGGCTGGAAAACGGGGTTAGGGAGCCTCGTCGGCGCTCTCGCCGCTGCCCGGCCCCCGCCTTCGGCCCGGCATCCCGAGTCGCCACCACACGAACAGGACGACGGCGAGGATCACCGCGACCGCGATCGCGAGGTCGAATGGCTGCAGGGCATGGCGGATCTCGACCCAGTTCGCGCCCAGCACCGTGCCGGCGTAGACGAGCAGCATCGACCACGGGAGGGCCCCCGCGGTCGAGTAGGCGATGAACCGCCCCAAAGGCATGCGTGCCACGCCAGCCGGGAAGCTGATGAACGTCCGAACGACTGGCAGGAGCCGCCCGATGAACACGGTCGCCGCCCCATGACTGGCAAAGAACCGGTCGGCCAGCTCGATTTCGTGCGGCCGGATCAGGAGGTACTGACCGTAGCGCTCCAGGAACGGCCGGCCGCCATAGGCCCCGATGACATACGCGACGAGCGACCCGAGCGTGTTCCCGATCGTCGCCAGCACGACCACGATCCAATAGTTCCAGGGGCTTCCGGTCAGTGGCTCGAGCTGGCTGGAGTCCGAGATCAGGAAGCCGGCGTACGGCAGGATCAGCTCGGACGGGAGCGGAATCATCGCCGATTCGATGGCCATCGCCACGAGGACCCCGAGATAGCCGACGGCACCGTAGAGGCCGTTCAGGAAGGGGATGACGATCTCGTCGATGAAGGCGAGCACGCGAACCTCGTGACTGTCTGGGTGGGCGGCGGGCAGCATAGCCGACTATCCTCGGCACGGTGAGCAGCCAGGAGGTCCCACAGGTCGGCCCGAACACGAGCAGCCCGGCGCGTTCCGACGACGCGATCGTCCTGACCGGGGCCGACCTGACGATCGCGGGCGTCGAGGCCGTGGCGCGAGGCGGCGCGATCGCGAGCCTGGACGGCGACGCGCGGGCCCGAATGCAGGAGGCGCGCGAGGTCATCGAGACGCTCGTCGCGGAGGGCGCCGTCGTCTACGGCGTGACCACCGGGTTCGGTGATCTCGCGACGGTCTCGATCCCGTCGGCGGACGCCGCCCGACTCCAGGAGAACCTCCTGATGAGCCACGCGGCTGGGGTTGGCCCAGCCTTCCCGCGCGAGATCGTCCGGGCGATGCTGCTGCTCCGGGCGAACACCCTGGCGCTCGGCCACAGCGGGTGCCGACCGTTGCTCGTCGACCGCCTGCTCGAGTTCCTGCGCCTC
>JAUSJS010000351.1 GCA_030647575.1 Candidatus Limnocylindrales bacterium
GGGCCATGGCCCATCGCATGCTGCGCGACGCCGGGATGGTGCCGCCGTGGATCGAATCGGACAAGGAGGCGCGCCGCCTGCTGGCCGAGCTCGAGGCCATCTTGGAACGAGCGTCTCGGACCCGACCACGCTCTCGAGCCCGCGACCGGGCGACCCTGGCGCGGATCGTCGACGCGGCCAACCGGGCGATCGCCCGGGTCAACGCCGAGGCACCGACCGCCCGGCAGCACCGGCGTCCCCTCGATCCGGCGGCCGAGTCGGAAAGGCTGGAGCGGGCATTCGGCGACCGCTGACCGTCCGCCACCCAGGGTCCCGAAGCTAGCCGAAGAGCGCCTCGATCGCCTCGGCGAAGACCTTGGTGTGGCGGTCCACGTCGGCGGTCGTGGTGGCCGGCGACATGAGCGCCATGTTGTGGAATGGGGTCATCAGGATCCGCCGGTTCATCGCCCAGAGGTGCAGGAATCGCTCGAGCTCCGGATCCGAGTTGGCCCACTGCTGGGCTCCGGTCCGCGGTGGATCGGGCATGAAGTGATACTCGGCGCGGGCACCCAGACGGGTCACGTGCCACGGCACGCCGGCCGCGGCGATGACGCCGCTGACACCGACCTCCCAGCGCTCGGCCAGCGGGATCATCCGCTCGAACGCCTCGGCGGTCAGGACCTCCCCCAGCGTCGCCCGGGTGGCGGCCAGCGAAAGGGCGTAGCCAGCCAGCGTTCCACCGATGCCGCCGACGTCCGAATCCTCGGCCGCGAGCGAGCCACGGATCCGGCCGGCGACCTCGGCGCTGAACCCGTAAGCCGCTGACGGGATCCCACCGCCGATCGTCTTGCCGATCACCAGCACGTCCGGCTCCAGGCCCCAGGCGCCGGTTGCGCCACCGGGACCCGCGCAGATCGTGTGGGTCTCGTCGATGATCAGGAGCGTGCCGGTCTGACGGGTGATCTCACGCACGGCATCGAGATAGCCCGGCTCCGGCAGGACGATGCCGACGTTGGTCAGGGCCGGCTCGATGAGGACGGCGGCGACGTCGCCATCGGCCAGGGCGGCGGCCAGCCCTCCGACGTCGTTGAACTCGACGACCCGGGTCGTATGCGACACGTTGACCTGTGGCCCGACTGAGCCGCGCACCGGGACGACGCGGCCGGCATCGTCGAGGATCGCGATCGCCTCGTCGACCGACCCGTGGTAGCAGTGATCGTGGACGACGACCTTGGAGCGCCCGCTGATATGGCGGGCGAGGCGGAGCGACCAGCGATTGGCGTCGCTGGCCGATAGCGCGAACTGCCAGGACCCCACGCCGAAGCGCCGGGTCAGCTCCTCGCCGACCCACGCGGCGTCCTCGGTCGGCAGCATGTGGGTGACCCCACGACGCAGCTGTCGCTCGACCGCGGCGATCGTCGGCGCGGGTCCGTGGCCGGCCATGGCGCCGGTGTCGCCGAGACAGAAATCGATGTAGTCGTGGCCGTCGACGCAGCTGAAGTGGGCACCCGCGGCGGCATCGACGTAGAGCGGGAAAGGACCGGCCCACTTGACCATCCAGGGCATCGGCACGCCGTCGAGGAGCGAGCCCTGAGCTTTCGTATGGAGCGCCTCGGAGCGCGGATGGTCGGCGGCGAAGCGGGCCACTTCGCCGGCCATCAGGTGGGCGAGGCGTGCGCGGTCCAGGCGGGCGGTCGCGGTCACGGCGTTCCTCGGGCGATCGATGCCCGATCAGTGGGTGCGGCGAACGTACCCGCAGATGGGGCATCGTGCCACGCCGCTGCCTGGATCGAGCTCGAGGTAGCTCGTGCAGCCGTTCGTGGCGCAATAGAGGTGCGATGCCGCCGAAGCTCGGCGGCGAAGTCGGCGCATCGCCGACGATCGCCCGGTGACGGACGATTGGGTGGAACGGGACATCATGGTTGTTGCTTCGTTGCTTTCTGGCGCGCCGTCATCGCGGTGTGGGCGATCGGCTGCGCGGCCGGGGCTCGCTCCGATGAGCCGATTTCGACTGGGAGCGAAAATCTTGGGCGTCTCGCAGCGTGGCCGGGAGTGCGGATTGGGCGCTCTAACCGGGTCAACGCATCAGACTGGTTACTCGGGGAGTATGGACCATTCGGGCGGGCCCGTCAACGGTTGCGGTCTCTTCATCGAAGTTTGGTTGATTCCGCCTCCAACTGCGGGCACACTCCGCCCGTCCGGGGGTTCGTCAACGACATTGCATCAAGGAGGGTTGGGTGTGACGCTGGGACGGTTGGCGCGATCGCGCATCGCGAGGCTCGGCCTTGCTGGGTGGATCCTGGGACTCGGCGCGGTCCTGGCCGCAGCACCGGCATCCCTGGCGGCCAACCCCGTCACGCTGACGACGCCGTACCCGGCGATCGAGGTCGCCCCCGGCGCCAGGGTGAGCCTGACCGTTTCGATCCGAACCGCCAACGCCGGCCGTGTCGATCTCGCCCTGTCGGACGTCCCGACCGACTGGACGGCCACGATCCGTGGCGGAGGTTTCTTGGTCAATGGCGTCCAGTCCGATGGCTCCGAGGCGACCGAGGTGACCCTCGACGTCTCGGTGCCCGAGGGCGCCCGGTCCGGCGTGCAGCGGATCACGTTGCGAGCCACCAGCGACGGATCCGCGGCCACACTCGCGGTCGACATCCGGGTCACCCCGAACGCTGCCGGCGAAGTGAGCCTGACCACCGACTTCCCGGAGCTCAAGGGCTCGTCCGACGCGAGCTTCACGTTCAACCTGACCCTCAGCAACGACACGCCGGATGACCTCACGTTTGGAGTCGTGGCGAGCGGCCCGCCGGGCTGGACCGTGGATGCCAAGGTGACCTCGCAGGCCCAGGCCGCGAGCGCCATCGTCAAGGCGGGCGACACGACCGCGATCGAGGTCACCGCCCAGGCGCCCGAAGGGGCGGCTGCCGGCGTCTTTCCGATCAGCGTCGACGCCACGAGCGGCGACAGGACCGCGCGCGCGGACCTTTCGGTGGAGATCACCGGGAGCTACAAGCTCACGCTCACCACGCCGGACGGGCGACTGAGCGCGAACGCGTCCGCGGGCTCCAAGACCGACCTGTCCCTCGTGATCCAGAACACCGGCACGGCGGACGTCCAGGACGTCAAGCTCTCGGCGACGGCTCCGACCGGCTGGGAGGTCACCTTCGAGCCCGAGACCGTGACGGTTCCGGCGCAGGGCGACGCCCAGGTGACGGCCCATCTGACGCCGTCGGGCGACGCCATCGCCGGCGACTACGTCACGACCTTCAGGGCCTCGTCGGACGTCGCCAACGCGAATGCCGAGATGCGGGTCACGATCGAGACCTCGCTGCTGTGGGGCGTGGTCGGAGTGGGCTTGATCGCCCTCGTACTGGCCGGGCTGTGGTGGACGTTCCGCCGGTACGGCCGCCGATGACCGGCGTCGAGACGTCGACTCCCCAGAAGCGATCCACCAACGTCGAGCCGGTCATCCGGACCCGGGGCCTGACCAAGCACTACGGCTCGCTGACCGCGGTCGACAACCTGGACCTCGCGGTCTACCCGGGCGAGATCTTCGGCCTGCTGGGTCAGAACGGCGCGGGCAAGACGACCACGATCCTGATGCTGCTCGGATTGACCGAGCCGACCAGCGGTGAGGCACGGGTGATGGGCCTCGACCCCGCTCGGGAGCCGCGGCTGGTCAAGCGCCGGGTCGGCTATCTGCCCGATGCCGTCGGCTTCTATGGCGGCCTGACCGGACGGCAGAACCTGCGCTACACGGCCAGGCTCAATGGCCTTCGCGGCGAGGGCGCGGAAGGGGCGATCCAGGACGTCCTGGTCCAGGTCGGCCTGGACGATCGCGCCGACGATCTGGTCGAGACCTATTCGCGCGGCATGCGTCAACGGCTCGGCATCGCCGATGCACTGGTCAAGTCGCCGGACGTGCTGATTCTCGACGAGCCGACGACGGCGATCGACCCACTCGGCGTCGCCGAGATCCTGGACCTGCTGCGCACGCTGGTCCACGAACGCGGCCTGGCCATCCTGCTGTCGAGCCACCTGTTGACCCAGGTCCAGTCGGTCTGCGACCGGATCGGGATCTTTGCCGCCGGCCGGCTGGTCGGGCAGGGGACCGTCGACGAGCTGGCGGCCACCTTCGGTGACGGGTCGGCGACGCTCGAAGTCGGCCTCGAGCTGGTCGACGATGCGCAGGTCGCCCGAGCCTCCGAGGTGCTTGGCGGCCTGGCCGGCGTCGAGTCCGTCGTGCCACCGACCGATGGGCAGGGCGCCTGGCGCCTGATCGTGCGCCCGGCCGCGGCCGAGGCCGGCGTCCGCCAGGAGGTCCTGGTGGCGGCCGTCGAACACGGTCTCCACCTGACGACCCTGCGGCCGATCGTGCCCTCGCTCGACGACATCTACCGCTCGGCGATCCTGCGCAGGGCAGCATGAGCGCGGAGGCCAGGCCCAAGCCCCGGCCCAGGCTGAAGCCCAGGGTCAGGCCGGCCCCGGCGCCGGTGGCGCCCAGCGCCGAAACCGCCCGGCTCCGCGATAGCCTGCCGCGGGCAGGCTGGCGCGTCGTGGCCGCCAAGGAGTTCGGCGATCACCTGCTGAGCGTCCGCTTCATCGTCCTGCTGCTGGTGCTCGGGCTTGCCGCGGCGATCCCGCTCTATTTCGCCGCCGACCAGATCCGTGCCGCGGCGCCCCAGGCGAGCGGCGCGGCGGCCGTCTTCCTGGCGTTGTTCACCCTCGGTTCTGAGGACATCTCGATCCTGCGGGTCGACACGTTCGTCGGGATCGTCGCGCCCCTGCTGGGCCTGGCCTTCGCGTTCGATGCCGTGAACGGCGAACGCTCCGAGGGGACCCTGCCGCGCCTGCTCGCCCAACCGATCCATCGCGACGACGTGATCAACGGCAAGTTTGCCGCCGGCATGGCCGTGATCGGGCTGGTGCTCGTGTCCGTGGTCGTGCTGATCGCCGGCTTTGGCATGCTCCGCCTCGGGATCGTGCCCCATCCCCAGGAGGTGCTCAGGCTCGCCGGATGGGTCGCCGTTACCTTCCTGTATGTCGCGGTCTGGCTGGCCTTCGGCCTGCTGCTGTCCGTGCTCGTGCGGCGGGCGGCCACCGCCGCGCTGATCGGCTTCGGAGTCTGGCTGCTCATCACCATCTTCGGCGAGCTCATCACGACGCTCATCGGCGGGCTCCTGGCGCCCGCCGCGGACGCCAGCGTCGACACGCTGCTCGGCAGCTATCAGCTCCAGCAGCTGATCACGCGGCTCCTGCCGAGCACCCTCTACGGCGAGATCTCCGTGGTCCTGCTGAACCCGTCGGTCACCCAGGTCAGCACGCCGGCAACGATCGGCCAGCTACAACAGGCGCAGCAGCAGATCCCGACGCTGCTCTCGCTGGACCAGAGCCTGCTGCTGGTCTGGCCGCACGTGGTGGCCCTCGTGGCGCTGGCGGTCGTGTGTTTCGCCGGGGCGTACGTCTCGTTCATGCGCCAGGAGGTTCGGGCCTAGGTTCCGGCCTTCGCGCCAGCCGATCCGTAGCGGCCGATCCGTAGCGGCCGATCCGTGGCCGTCGACCCGTGGCCGTCGACCAGCGGCCGCGACTGCCAGTCGACAACACGACCCGAGCAGGCTCGCCAGGTTCTCCTCGCCGCGTGACGGTGACTGGCACGCACGAAATTGTGTTGAGGCCGCTTGACCTCGGCTGCTCCGTTTGTGGCGTTGACTGCAGGTCGCGGGACGGCCACCACGATCGCGGCACGCGCCTCAGCCGTCGCGGGCGACGACGCCGATGATTTCCTCGCCGTAGCGATCGAGCTTGGTCGGGCCGATTCCGGGCACCCGGCGGAGCTCCGCGATGGAGCGCGGGCGACACTCGGCGATGGCCTCGATCGTCGCGTCGTGGAAGACGATGAACGGCGCGACGGCATCCGTCCTGGCACGGGCCGTCCGCCAGGCACGGAGCGCATTCGACAACATGGAGCGCTCGCCCGCATCAACCCGGGCCGGCGAGGGCCGCGGGGCGGGCAGGCCCGGCACGGCGCTGACCGAGTCGAGCCGGGTACGCCCCGCAGGCAGCGGGACGAGCCCGTCGAGGAAGCGCGACCGGCTGCGCCGTCCTTCACGTCCGGTGGCGCCGGTTCGCCGCGTGGCCCACGAGAGCCACAGATGGCGACGCGCCCTCGTGATCCCGACGTAGAGCAGCCGGCGCTCCTCGGCCAGCTCCGTGGGCTCACTCGCCTGGCGGATGGGCAGCGTGCCCTCTTCGAGGGCAGGCAGGAAGACAGCCTCCCATTCCAGGCCCTTGGCGCGGTGGTAGGTCAGCAGCTCCACGCCGGTCGGGACGCCGCCCGCTTCGAGCGCGATCCGCCGTTCCACTTCGGCCAGGAACGCCGCCAGCCCGACCGATGGATCCGAGCGGGCCAATTCCGAGGCCAGCTCGAGCAGGGTGAGCACCGCCGCATGACGCTCGCCGCCTGCCTCTCCTTCCGGCGCCGCATCGCGTCGGATGCCCAGCTCGCGCTCGAAGGCGGCCGCCAGGCGCTCGACCAGGGGGGCTTCGCCAGCCGTCCGCACGAGCGAGCGGGCCACTCCGATCGCCCGTCGCACCTCGGGGCGGGCGAAGAAGCCCTCGCCGCGGACGTGGAATCCGATCCCAGCCGCGCCCAGCGCGCTCTCGATCGGCGGCAGCTGGGCGTTGGTGCGGACGAGCACGGCCATCGCGCCGTACGGCGTTCCAGTGCGGGCGAGCGTCCGGACCGAGCGGATCATCGCAGCCAGCTCCGCCGCGTCGGATGGGAACTCGGCGATGGCCGGCGCAGGCCCTCCCGGCAGGCTGGCCACGAGGTGCTTCGCCGGCCGAGCCGGCAGGCCCGGCAGCCGTTCGTCGGGCGCGCTGCGACCGGCGACCAGGACGCGGTTCGCAAGCCCGAGCACTTCCGGTGTCGAGCGGAAGTTGGTTTCGAGGGTCACCAGTCGGGCACTCGGGTACTGGGCGAGGAACCCGGTCAGGTAGTCGCTGGTCGCCCCGGTGAACGTGTAGATCGTCTGATCCTCGTCGCCGACGACGGCGAGGTCCTCCCGTCCGCCGAGCCACGCATCCAGCAGGCTCGCCTGGAGCGGGTTGGTGTCCTGGTATTCGTCGACCGAGAACCAGCGATAGCGGTCACGAATCTCGGCGGCGACGGTCGCGTCCGACTCGATCAGCTCGATTGTCCGTGCCAGCATGTCCTCGAAGTCGATCAGGCCGGCCCGTTCGAGCGCGGTCTCGTAGCGCCGGAAAAGTCCGGCCATCAGGTCCAGCGGCAGCGGCTCATCGCGAGCGAGCGCGGAGGCCCCTGCGACGTACTCGGTCGGACCGATCCGTCGAGCCTTGGCCCATTCGATCTCG
The DNA here is from genome assembly GCA_030647575.1 of Candidatus Limnocylindrales bacterium. Taxonomy (GTDB): domain Bacteria; phylum Chloroflexota; class Limnocylindria; order Limnocylindrales; family CSP1-4; genus SPCO01. Next base: position 7,354 of record JAUSJS010000351.1, read on the forward strand.
GCGGCCAGGTCACGGACGGCCAGGTATCGGTAGCCTCCGGGCAGACCGGCCGCCAGGGGAGCGAGGATCGGGACCTTCGACTCGAGGATTCGCGGGGGATCGCTGCCCTGGACCCGCGGCCAGAAGTGGCGAAGCTGGCGGAGTGCCGCAGCATGGAACGTGGCGGCGGTCACGCCCTGCTGGCCGAGGCCCGCCAATCGCGCCCGCATCTCTCCGGCCGCCTTGTCGGTGAAGGTGACGACCAGGACGTCGCGCGGGCGCACGACAGCGGTCGCCAGGGCGTACGCCACCCGTCGCGAGATGACCCGTGTCTTGCCGGTCCCGGCGCCCGCCAGGATGCACAGCGGGCCGGACGTGATCGTGACCGCCTCGCGCTGGGCCGGATCGAGGTCGATGAGCAGGGTCTCGGCGTCGCGCGCTGGCACCGGACCATCGTACCGGGGCGGGCTTCACCGGCGATCCATGGGCGCGGGCAGCCCCGTCCCGCTGCAGATTCGACTGGTCGAAGGTTTACATGCGCCGTATGCTCGTGGCTCGGAACGGGCGGAGGTCCCGTCCGGCCACGGCACACGAGGGAGGATCGATGGATCAGAGCGGATCGACCGGCGACCCCGGCACGCCTTCGTCCAGCGGCTGGGCCGCCCCGCCGCCACCCGTCCAGGCCGGTCCGGCCGGCTTCGTCTATGCGGACGTCCCGAATCGGGCCATCGCCTACATCATCGACGTGATTCTCGTCGCCATCGTGGCCGGGATCATTGGCGTGATCCTCGCTGGCATCGGCCTCTCGACAGGGTCGTTCGCGCCGGGCACGCTCAACTTCTCGATCAACTATGTGGGCCTGATCGTCTCGGCGATCGTCGGCGCGGCGATCAGCGCGGCGTACTTCATCTACACCTGGACCAGCATGCGAGGAACAGTTGGCATGAAGGCCCTGGGCATGCAGATCGGGAATGCCGGCGATGGCAAGACCCTGACGATGGACCAGGCCACGCGGCGCTGGCTCGTGATCGCGGCACCGGGCATTCTCGCCCAGGTCCTATTCGTGATCCCGCAAATTGGAGCGCTGTTGGGGCTGCTTGCCTTGGGCTGGTTCATCTATCTGCTTTGGACGACCTACAGCAGCCCGACGAAGCAGGGCTTTCACGACAAGTTCGCGAACACCATGGTGGTCAAGGCGGCACGCGCCGCGGGCTGACCTCGAATCCCCCGGCAGCTCGAGCGCCCCCGGCTCAGCCGGGGGCGTCGTCCTGTCCCGACCAACTCAGAACGGCGGCCAGGGCACGGCCGGCCAGGTCGGCGAGGGGAACGGAAAGCAGCCGGACGCGAGGAGCTCGTCCGTCCGACGGATCGTGGCCCGGATCTCGGTCCGCGAGAGCAGCGTCCGGAGCGTGACGCCCAGCTCACCATCGAGGACCGCCCGGATGCGACCCAGCCCATCGAGCTCATCGGCGTTGAACGGCTGACCCCGCCAGCCCCACAGCACGGTCCGCAGTTTGGGCACGGACGAGAAGCACACGCCGTGGTCGACGCCATGAACGTGTCGCCCGCCATCCACCGCCAGGATGTGCCCGCCCTTGCGGTCCGTGTTGTTCATGACCGCGTCGAGAACCGCCATCCGGCGCAGGCGTTGGTCATCCTCGAGAACCATCGCCACGACGTCCACCCCGGGATCCGCCTCGACGAATGACTGCACCATGCCTTCGCCGAACGGACCGTCGCGCAGCACGGTCGGCGGGACGATCCCCCAGCCGGATGCCTCCGAGACATGCCAGGCCGCAACCTCGCGCCGGGCGAGGGTCCCGTCGGGGAAGTCGTTGAGCGGGCGCTCGCCCAGGGTCGGCTTGTAGACGGCATCGAGGGCCAGCGCCGGCTCCGGGTCGGGGCAAAGCCGGGTGACCGTCACGAGCATCGCGTTGTTGGACGAGCCGACGATCCGTCCCACGATCTCGATCTCGCCATCGCGCAACACGTCCAGGGTTGTCCCGCGATCTAGCACCGGGAGGCTACCGGCTAGTTGACGTAGTGGCCGTTGCGGCGCGGGCAGATATGGCCCTGCGGGTCCAGCGGGGCTCCGCACAGCGGACAGGGCGGCCGACCCGAGCCGACGACCCGGGCGGCTCGGGTCACGAACGACCGAGCTGCCGCCAGGCTGATCCGGACGCGCAACAGGTCGGGTCCGTCCTCGTCCTCGTCGTCGTACTCGTCCGGATCGATCGCCTCACCGTCCTCCGACTGCGCCCGCGCCTCGACCAGGACCTTCTCGGCTCCGCCGTCCCAGCCCAGGGTCAGCGAGCCGGCCCGGAACGCCTCGTTGATCGGTTCGTCGAGCGGCGCGCTGTCGTCGGCCACGTCGGTCGGTGCCACGGCGACCTCGGGGACACCTCGTCGCTCGAGCTCGGCGATCAGCTCGCCAAGACGCTCGGCGAGGACCGCGACCTGGACCTTCTCCATGACCACCGAGACCACCAGAGGGCCTTCGCGGGCCTGGAGGAAGAAGGTCCGATCGCCCGGCTGGCCGACGGTTCCGGCCACGAATCGTTCCGGCGGATCGAACAGATAGCGTCGTCGAGGCATGCCCGGACTCTATACCGATTCGCCGCCGACCGGCCTCGGCATCGCCGTTCGGGCGCCCCGGCCTCCCCGCGGGCCGGTTGCCTCGCCGGCCGCCTCAGGCGTCAGCCCTGAAACCGCGCGACTGATCGGTTACGACTGCGCGCACACCGGCCCATAGTTCATATGCCACGCGGGGTGGCATTACGGACCGTCCGAGCGCGCGCCAACGGTCAGGCGGTCTGTTCTGATGACCTAGCGCCACCCGGGGTGGCGAATGGGAGAATTCGTGCCGCAGATCGTCCCGAGTGCCACCGGGGATGGCGAATGGCGACGACAACGGCCGCTCGCGCCGACAGATTCGCAGACTTTCAGCCGACCTCGACCGAGACGGTGTCCCAGCCGCGCGCACCGTCCGGGGCGGGGCGACTCCGCAGATCGGTCTGGGTCTCGCCGGTCCCGTCCGTGGCGCGGACCTGGATGACGTGCTGCCCGGGCGTCGCGGTCCAGTCATAGACCCATTGGACCCAGGTGGCGTCGGAGATGGGGCTGGAGAGGCGAGCCTCCTGCCAGACGCCGTCGACGGCGACCTCGACCCGCGCAATCCCACGGTCCGGCGCCCAGGCGATGCCCGCGACCGGGACCCGCCCGGCGCCCACCCGACCTCCGCGCGGCGTATCGATCCGTGACTGGGTCAGAATCGGCGCCTCCTTGGCCCAACCGAGTGGCACCCAGTACCCGTCGAACGATTCGAGGGTGGTCAGCTCCAGCTCCTGCAGCCACTTCGTCGCCGAGACGTACCCGTACAGGCCGGGCACGATGAGCCGAGCCGGATAGCCGTGCGCCGGGGGCAGCGCCTCGTCGTTCATCTTCAGCGCGATCATCGGATCGCGTGCCGCGTCCAGCACCCAGGCCGTCGGCATGCCCGCGGTCCAGCCGTCAGCGGATCGCCCCACGAGCTGGGTCGCCAATGGCTGCACGCCGGCCAGATCGAGCACCTCGCGCAGCCGGACCCCGGTCCACTTCGCGTTCCCGACGAGTTGGCCACCGACCTCGTTGCTGACGCAGGAAATGGTGACGTACTGCTCGAACATGGGCAGGCCGATCAGCTCCTCCCAGGTCAGGGTCGTCTCGCGATCGACCAGGCCGTGGATCCGCAGCGACCAGCCGGCGGTGTCCACGAGCGGGGTGATCAGCGCGGTGTCGATCCGATAGAACCGATCGTTGGGCATCACGATCGGGGTCAGGCCGGGAATGGACGACGACAGGTCTCCCTCTGGCAGGATGGCCGGCACGGTCTCCGAAGCGGGCGGCACGGCCGGGCCCGATCCGACCGGCGCCACTCGCTGGCGCTCGATCAGGCCGCGGCCCATGACGCCCGCGGCGACCGCCCCCACCCCAACCCCGCCGGCGCGGATGAGGAACGAGCGGCGCGACCAGTCCGGCATCCGGGTGATCCGGCCGGAGCTCACGGCGCCGACAGCTGTTCCGCGCGCCGCCGAGGCAATCGATCCGAGAAGCCAGCCGAGGATCCACAGGCCGGCGCCGACCGAGACGACCGCCGACACGACGGTGATGGCCGGGTTGGCGACCGGTTCGCCCAGCGACGCCAGGAAGCCGATCGAGCCAAAGGCCACGAAGCCCGCGGTGCCGAGCTCGAACCGCCGGCGAGCGAGGAGACCCAGCGCACCGCCGACGACGACGCCGACCGCGAGCACGAAGAGCTCGAGGGCGAGCTTGTCGTTGGTGCCGAACAGGCCGACCATGAAGTCCTTGGCGCCGGGCGGTTGGAGATCGATCACGACCTGGCCGACCGCGGCGACCAGGGAGCTTCCGCCGGGCAGGATGCCGGCGAGGAGCTCCGAGGCGCTGAGCGCGCCCGCCGCGGCCGCCGCGCCGGCCACCGTTGCCCAGGCGTCCGCGCGGTCGGGCAACGACCGCGAGCGCGATCCGCTGACTGGGGAGGTGGTCGTGCTCATCTCGGCATCATGGTGGGCCCATGTGACGATGTCGTGTCATCGTTGCATTCGCGCCCAGGCGCGCCCACCGTGGCGCGCCAGCGCGATCGGCAGGTCGAAGGCGTGGCTGAGGACAGCATCCGTCAGGACGTCGTCGATTGGTCCGCCCGAGACGATCTGCCCCGCGCGCAGCACCAGGGCGTTCGAGAAACCCGCCGGGATCTCCTCGACGTGATGGGTGACCAGCACGATCGCGGCCGGACGCTGATCGGCGGCCAGTCTGGCGAGATCGCGCAGGAGCGTCTCCCGCGCACCGAGATCCAGGCTTGCCGCCGGCTCGTCCAGCAGGAGCAGCTCCGGATCGGGCATGAGGGCGCGAGCGATGGACGTTCGCCGGCGCTCTCCCGCCGACAACGTCCCGAACGCGTGATCCGCGACACCGGCCATGCCGAGGCCGTCGAGCAGCCCGCGTGCCCGGGCGCGGTCCTCGTCGGTGAAGACGTGCCACCACGGTTCGGTTGCCGCGTATCGCGCGGTCATCACCAGGTCGATCGGCGTCAGGTCGTCGCGCATGACGGCTTCGACGGCGCTGCTGGCCAATCCGATCCTGCGCCGCAGCTCGCGAGAGTCGACGCGGCCATAGCGCGCTCCGAGGACCTCGACGGTGCCGGCGGTGGGCCACAGGGTCAGGCCGAGAACGGACAGCAGCGTGGTCTTGACCGACCCGTTCGCACCGATGACGGCCCAGCGCTCGCCCGTTCGGATCGTCAGGTCGAGCGGACCGAGGATGGCGCGCCCCGAGCGCCGGACGACGAGGTCGCGGACCTCGACGATCGGGTCATCGGCGGGTGGCCCCGAGCTCGAGGCTCGCCCGGTCACGGGGAAGGCTGCCCTCCGTCAGGAGGCTGGGCAGGTGGGCTCGCGTCGGGTGGCGGGGTGTCGAGGACCGGCGTCGGCGTCGGCGTTGGCTCGGGCGTCGGCGTGGGGGTAGGGGAGGGCGACTCGCTGGCCGAGGGACTCGGCTCCACCGACGGCGATTCGCCCTCGGACGGCGAGGCCGACGGCTCCTCCGACGCCGGCGGGCAGGGGAGAGCGACCGGCTCGGAGCCTGATGGCGACGGCTCGACGAAGGACGGGATCACACCCGTGCTCGGGTCAGGCGTCGGAATCACGAAGCAGCTCGGGGACGGGCTGGGCGAGCCGCAACCATCGCCACCGGAGAGCGGCCCCCACGACGCACCGTACGGCTGGAACCGGCGGTTGTAGAAGTAGCTCGTCCGGGTCCCGTCCGGGCCGCCGGCGGCACCGGGACCCCTCTCGGCACGCCGAAGCCAGTCGCGATCGGCTGCCAGCCAGGCGCTGAAGCGCCCTTCGTAGACGTTCGAGCTGGTCAGGATCGCCTCGCCGCAGACGCCCTCGGGCAGCGATTCGCGCGGCTGCGTGTCGGCCAGGAACCACTCGCTCACCGATGGCCCGTCCGGCCGTGCCAGAAAACCGGTCCAGGGGTCGATCTCGACCTGGACCAGGCCGTCGGCGGGTGGCGTGAAGTCGGTCTCCGGCCACTTGACACTGGCCTCCTGGAGGAAGCCCTGCCAGACGTACGTCGACACGTCGATCGAGAAGAGGGGAGCCTCTGGCGTCGAGACCAGGCTGTTGTCCGAATTCCCGTTCCAGACCCCCACGGCCAGGGCGTAGGCGCCCGACGAGCGACCCTCCTCCGTCGGCGGTGCGATGTATCCGTAGGCGTTGAGGTCCTTGGCGTCGTTGTTGGTGCCGGTCTTGAGCGTGGCCGGCCGCCGCCGTTCCGGCCCGTCGATGGCGAAGCGGCCCCAGAACGGGTTGATCGAGGCGTTGGTGTTGCCGCTCAGGATGTCGGTCACGATGAAGGCGGACTGCGGGCTGATGACCTGCGTGCCCTCCGGCGGGGCATACGGGTCCACGACGTCGTTGCCCGCGCGATCGCGGATCGACAGGATCGTCGTGTGGCCGATCGCCCGGCCGCCGTTGGCAAGGGTTCCGTAGGCCGTTACGAGATCGACCGGGCGGACCTCCTGGACACCGAGGGCGAGCGCCAGGCCCGCGTCGGTCCGGTCGACCTGGAACTCCATGCCGAACTCCTGGGCCCTGGCGAAGACGTGATCCGGGCCGTTCACGGCCATTGCCTTGACCGCCGGGATGTTGAGCGAGAACTGGAGAGCATTTCGAACGCGAACCGGGCCGCGTTCCAGGAGGTCGGCGTCGCTCGGCGTGTAGTCGCCACCGAAGTCGGTGCCGACGTCCATCAGCATCGTTCCGGCGGTCAGCGTGCGATCGTCGATACCGACCGCGTAGTTGAACGGCTTGAACGCGGAGCCCGGCTGGCGGAAGCCCTGACCGATCACGTCATACTGCGGCTGGAAGGCCGGGCGCGTGGACGTCGAGTAATAGCTCGCGCTGCCGACATAGGCCACGAGCTCGCCGGTCTGGTAATCGAGCGCGACCAGCGCCCCGTTGCGCAAATTCTTGTCGCGCAGGTTGGACATCCAAGGCGCGACCTCCTCGAAGCCGTAGAACTCGGCGGTCGCCTGCGGGTCCCTGGCATGGGGAACGATCACCGACGCCAGGACCCACCGCTCGGCGAGCCTCTGAAGTCGCGTGTCGAGGGTCGTGGTCACGCGCAGGCCGCCGGCCTCGAGCTGCGGGCAGGTCGTGGCGCCCACGCACAGGCGCTCGGTCAGCTCGTCGCGGACGGCCCAGACGAAATGCGGCGCGACCCACCGCGACGCGCGCTGGCTGGCCAGCACGACCTCCTCGTCCTTGGCCGCCCGGAAATCGGCCGCGGAGTATTGGCCTTCCGACATGGGTGTGCGGCCAGCGGCGAGGAAATCAAGGATCGCGTTGCGTCGCTCGACGATCGTTGCGTCGTCGGGGACGACCAGCTCGCCTTTGCCGGTCGGGCAGGTGGCGCCTTCGGTGACCTCCACGGTGCAGCGCTCGGTGGCGTTGCGGACCAGGTCGTAGTTGGAGGGTGACTTCGGCAGTGCGGCGAGGATGGCGGCCTGGGCCGGAGTCAGCTCGGCCAGTTCGACGCCGAAATAGCCCTCGGCGGCGGCCTTGATGCCGTAGCTCTGGTTGCCGTAGTAGTTCTGGTTGAGGTAGGCGGTGATGATCGCCTTCTTGCCCTCTTCGCGCTCGAATCGCTGGGTCACCCGGATGGACTGGATGATTTCCTTGAGCTTGCGCTCGACCGTCCGGCTCGAGTCCTGCACGAGGTCCGGTGGCAGGAGACGCTGCCGGACCAGCTGCTGGGTGATGGTCGAGGCACCCCGGCTGTTGCCGCGCAGCGAATCGAGCCCGGCCGCCACGATCGCCACCGGATCGAAGCCGGCGTTCTCCCAGAAGGTCTTGTCCTCGATCGATGTCGTCGCATCGAGCACGAGCGGCGGGATTTCCTCGAACGTCACGACCTCGCGTCGGGCATCGCCGAAGCGTGCCAGCTCGCGCTTGCCGGTTCGATCGAGGATGACGGTCTCCTCGGGCAGCACGTAGGTCGTCAACGTCTCCGGAAGGGGCAGATCAGGGTCCGACGCGAGGGCGGTATAGACGCCGACCGCAGCCACCGCTCCGATTGCCCCGAGACCAGCCAGGAACCCGAAGACGATGATCGCGACCCAGCCGACGGTCGTCGGTTGCGACCGGCCGTTCCGGCGCGGGCTGGCGGCGGGACGGCGGTAGGCGGG
>JAUSJS010000358.1 GCA_030647575.1 Candidatus Limnocylindrales bacterium
GCGGGCTAGCATCTCGGAGTGCTGATCGAATCCGTCCCGAACGTCTCCGAAGGCCGCCGGCTTGATGTCGTCGACCGGATGGCGGCCGCCATCGAAGCCGTCCCGGGCGTCTACCTGCTCGATCGGACGAGCGATGCTAGCCACAATCGTTCTGTCTTCACCCTCGCCGGTGAGCACGGTCCGGTGCAGGATGCGCTGGAGCAACTCGTGGCCAGCGCGATCCACGAGATCGACATGGCCACGCACAGCGGCGAGCACCCGCGAATCGGCGCCGTGGACGTCATTCCCTTCGTGCCGCTTGGGTCGACCACGATGGCCGACTGCGTCGAGCTTGCCCGAGACTTCGGGCAGCGGATCGCGGCGCGCTTCGATCTCCCGGTCTACTACTACGCCAACGCCGCCACGCGCTCGGAGCGGGTCAAGCTCGCGGACGTCCGGCGTGGTCAGTACGAAGGGCTGCGTGAAGAGGTCTCGCACCATGGCCGCGGACCCGACGTCGGTCCGGCGCGCCTTCATCCGTCGGCCGGAGCGGTCGCCGTCGGCGCGCGGCCGTTCCTGATCGCCTACAACATCAACCTCGCCTCGGAGGACGTCGAGCTGGCCAAGCGGATCGCCCGGCGCGTCCGGGAGTCCGGTGGGGGTCTCCCTGGAGTCCAGGCGAACGGGTTCTGGATCGAGGAGTTGCGCCGGGCACAGGTCTCGATGAATCTCCTCGATTTCACCGTCACACCGCTTTGGCTGGTGTGGGAGACGGTCCGTGACGTGGCCGCCGAGGACGGCGTGGAGCTGGCCGAATCGGAGCTGATCGGGCTGGCGCCGCTGGCCGCCTTCCTGGCGGTCGCCGACCGGGCGGACGCGCCATCGGAGGACACCATCGAGCGGCGCCTGGCGATGGCGGCCGCCTACCTGCGCCTCCGCGACTTCTCGCCGATGCGGGCACTTGAGCTTCGGCTCGAGGCCGCCCGAGCTGCCGACGCCGCGGGATTCGGTCCCGGTTCGGGCCGTTGAGCGGCGGGGCGTTCCGGGTCATCGAGGGTGGCCGGAGCGACGAGCCGACCCCGGGGCTCCTGATCGTGGGAGCGGCCGAGGTCGTCACCATGGAGGGCGGCATCCGGGCCGGCGAGCGGCAAGGCGAGGTCGCTCGATACACGGCTGCGGATGTCGGCGGGCCGACGGCTGCGGACGCTCCGGTCGTCGCCTGCTGGGAGGGCCGTGTCGCTGCCGTCGGGCCTCGGTCCGCGGTCGAGCGGACGCTCGAGGGCGAAGGCTATCCGCTCGGACGGTTCGCTCGACTCGACGCCGCCGGCGGGACGGTCACGCCGGGCCTCATCGACCCGCATACCCACCTGCTGTTCGCGGGCTCCAGGGAAGGTGAGTTGCTGCTGCGTCAGCGCGGGGCCGGCTATCTCGAGATCCTGGCCGCCGGCGGAGGGATCCTCTCGACGGTCGCTGCGACCCGGGCTGCAACGACCGAGGAGTTGCTCGCGCACGGCCGGCGCTGGCTGGACGAGATGCTCGGGCACGGCGTGACCACGGTCGAGGCAAAGTCGGGCTACGGGCTCGATCTCGAAACTGAGATCCGGCTCGTCGAGGTGGCCCACCGCCTCGGCGTGGAGGGTCCGGTGGACATCGTGCCGACGTACCTCGGTGCCCATGCGGTGCCGCCCGAGTTCCGCGCCCGGCCCGACGGCAGCGAGGCCTACGTTCGCTCGATCGTCGAGGAACAGCTCCCGGGGATCGCCGCCCACGGGCGGGCGAGATTCTGCGACGTGTTCTGCGAGGAGGGCGTGTTCAGTGCCGATCAGTCCCGCCGGATCCTGAAGGCCGCTGCGAGCTTCGGGCTGGCGTCCCGGTTGCATGCCGACGAGCTTGCTCCGTCGGGAGGCGCCGAGCTGGCGGCCGAGCTCGGGGCGGCCTCGGCGGACCATCTGGCGGCGCCGTCAGCGACCGGCATTGACGCCTTGGCCCAGGCCGCCGCGGATGGTCGACCGGTCGTGGCGACCGTTTTGCCGGCCACGACCTGGTTCCTGATGAAAGATCAAGGAGCGCCGGCTCGGTCGTTCATCGAGCGCGGGATCCCGGTGGCGATCGGCACGGACTTCAACCCGGGCACGTCACCGACGGCGAGCCTGCCGCTGGCCATGACGGTCGCCTGCGTCGAACTGCGGATGACGCCGGACGAGGCACTCTGCGCGGTCACCATCAACGCCGCGCGCGCGGTCGGGCTAGAGGACGAGATCGGCTCGCTGGAGCCGGGCAAGGCCGCGGACCTGGTCATCTGGCGCGTCCCGACCTCGACCCAGATCCCGTACTGGCCGGCCGCGAACCTGGCCCGGATCGTCATCAAGCGCGGCCGCGTGGTCCTCGATCAGGGGTGACTCCGGGCGCCGCGGCGGCCGGCGGCATCGTCCGGCCCGGGACCCCGGTTCCCTCAGGCCTGCTTGCCGCGCGACTCCAGCAGCACGGTCGTGGTCTCGGTCGGCAGGCTCGTGGCCGTGACTGACAGCTTGGGCTGCGTCGATGGCTCGGCGCCCATCTCGTGGAAGAAGCGCCTGAGCGCCTCGGCGCAGGCGTCATCGTCGTCGTCGCACAACGACATCGGCACCACGATCCGGGGGTCGAGCTGAGCGACGACGGCCGCGGCCTGGCTCGGCGACAGCGAGCCGCCGAGCGGCACGCAGACGATGTCGACCGAGCCGATGTCGGCAAGCTTCTCCTCCGACAGGAGGTGGCCGATATCGCCGAGGTGGATCGTGTGGACGCCGTCGAGCTCGATGGCGAACGAGACCTGCTTGCCGGCCTTGGCCCCACGCGCATCGTCTCGATACGTACGGACGCCGGTGACGAGCACCTCCCTGACCTCGTACTCGCCCGGGCCGTCCAGGACGAAGGCGTCGTCGAGGCTCGACGGAAGGAGCGTGCGCCGGTCCCGCGAGGTCTTGCCCTTGCCGCGGGGGAGCGGACTGTCGTCGGCGTGACTGAATGTGACGATGTCGCCGGTGAGCCCGCGCCCCGTCGGCCCCACGACCGACTGAAAGGGATCTGCCACGACGACCGCGTCCTTGCCGCGAAGCCGGACGCAGGTCCGTCCATACCAGGTGAGTTCCATCGCGGTCGATTCTGACACAGCGGCCTGCACCGCCGCTCCACCCGCGGTGGAGTCGCCGGCCGCCTACGCGGCGATCGACTGGCGTCCGGACAAAGGGAGACCGGAGGCGCCTGCCCAATCGGCGCCTCCGGTCCGAGGGAGGGAGGAAGGAACCCTGTGGGTTCGTCCACGAACTACGCTACGTCCCACGCATTCAGCGCCGAGTCGCCATCTGGTTAAGAAAGCGACATTCCGCGGGGGCGCCAGCCGGCACGCGCGGTTCGTCGCCCGGTTCGGCGCCGTCTCGCGGCCCGTTTCGGGGCCGCTCGTCTCGGGGCCGCCAGCCGACTCCGTGCGACAATCCCGTCCATGTCCGATCAGCGCCCGCGGGGCTGGATCCGGCCACCTTTCATCGCGACGCTGATCGCGGCGACGCTGCTGGTTGCGGTCGGTTGCGGCACCATCCATCCGTCCCCGTCGCCTTCCGCAACACCGTCGCCCTCGCCCTCGCCGTCGGAGTCGGCCGCCCCGTCAGCGTCTCCCAGCCCGGCGTCGAGCGCCGAGGTCGGCGCAATCTACGATGCCATCGAGACCCAGGTCGTCGAGATCCGCGGACTCGAGCCGAAGCGCGAGGTCGCCCGTCGGTTCATCGACGAAGCCGAGCTGCGGACGACGATCACTCAGCAATTCGACGAGGAAACGCCGCCCGAATACGTCGCCGCCACGGAGCGGCTCTACAAGGCCCTCGATCTGATCCCGGCCGACGCCAACCTGCGCGAGCTGACCCTCGACCTGCTGAGCGGCGGCGTGGCCGGCTTCTACCGCCTGGATCGGAACACCCTCTACGTCGTCTCCAAGACCGGGCTGCCCGGTGTGAACGAGCGGATCACCTTCGCCCACGAGTACGACCACGCCCTGCAGGACCAGAACACATCGGTCTTCACTGACCAGGAAGGAATCCTCGACCAGACCGACCGGATCCTTGCCCGCCAGGCGATCTACGAGGGTGACGCGAGCCTGCTCATGACCTTCTGGGGAGCCGCCCATTTCGACCTTGCCGACATCGCCGAGATGTTCGCCCTGAGCAGCGATCCCGAGACGCTGGCGCTGCTGAACCGGATGCCGGCGATCCTCAAGGAGACGCTCCTCTTCCCGTACACCACCGGTTTGACGTATGTCCAGCTGGCCCAGCTGCAGGGCGGCTGGGAGGCCGTCGACAACTTCTACGACCGGATGCCCGAGTCGACCGAGCAGATCCTCCATCCCGAGGCGTACCAGGCCAACGAACACCCGGTCACGATCGATCTCCCCGATGACCTCGCCGACCAGCTGGGTGCCGGCTGGTCAGTTCCGCTCGAGGACACGTTCGGGGAGCTCCAGCTCGGGATCTGGCTGCGCGGGGCGGGTGTCGCGGCTGCGACCGCGACGACGGCAACCGCCGGCTGGGGCGGCGATCGGCTGGCCGTGGTCGAGGGACCGAATGGCGCCTGGGGCGTGGTCATCGAGACGACCTGGGACAACGCCGCGGACGCCACCGAGTTCCTGGACGCGGCCCAGACCGCGGTCGACGGCCTGTCGCACCCCGCGCGCATCTCGGCGCCAGCCGGTCAGGGAGTCACGATCCTGATCGCCTCCGACGACCAGGCGCTACTCGCGCTCGACGTCATCTTCGGGGCGACCGGCGTCTGACCGACCGCGGGCTGCGATGGCCGCCGAGGCTACATCGACTCGGGCGCCGAGATTCCCAGCAACCCCAGGGCCTTGGCGAGCGTGATCCGCGTCGCGCCGGCCAGCGCGAGTCGCGCGGCGGAGCGCTCCGGCGCCTGCGGGTCGACGACCCGTGCATCGCGGTAGAACCCATGGAACGTCGTCGCCAGCTCGATCGCGTAGGCGGTGATCCCGTGGGTCTCCTCAGCGGCGACGGCGTCCTCGATCACCTCGGGGAACCTCGCAACGGCGCGGGCGAGGGCCGCCTCAGGCGCATCCGCCAGCCAGCCGATCACGTCTGACGCTGGCGCCAACCCGGCCTCGGCAGCCTTGCGCACGATCGAGGCGATCCGGGCATGCGCGTACTGGACGTAGTAGACCGGGTTCTCGTTCGATTGCTTCTTGGCCAGCTCGATGTCGAAGTCGATTCCCGTGTTGACGGATCGCGAGGCGAAGAACCAGCGCGCCGAATCGACCCCGATCTCGCTCAACAGCTCGTCGAGGGTGATGAAGTCGCCGGCCCGCTTCGACATGGAGACCTCGACGCCGTCGCGGACGAAGCGGACCCACGAGTAGAGCAGCATTTGGACGGCTTCGGGGTCGTAACCCATCGCCTGGGCGGCATTGCGGACGCGGGCGACCGTTCCGTGATGGTCGGCGCCCCAGACGTAGATCAGATGATCGAAGCCGCGGCCGAATTTCTCGGTGACGTAGCCGATGTCGGCGGCAAAGTAGGTCGGCTCGCCGTTGGATCGGATGATGACGCGGTCCTTGTCGTCGCCGAAGTCGGTCGAGCGGAACCAGATGGCGCCGTCCTGCTCGTAGACGTGGCCCCGCTCGCGCAGACGCTCTACCGCTCGGTCGACCCAGCCCTCGTCGTGCAGGCTCGCCTCGCTGGTCCAGACATCGAAGCGGACGCTGAGCGCCGCCAGGCTCCGCTCGATGCCTTCGCGGACGCGACCTGCCGCCCAGTGGCCGACGATTCCGTCCGTGTCCGCGCCGGACGCGGTTGCCTCCGCCCAGACCCGCTCGGGGAGCTCCCCGACGAGGTCCGCCACGTACTCGCCCTTGTAGCCGTCGTCGGGGACCGGCTCACCTCGGCGCAGTGCCGCGACCGAAGCTCCGAGATTGCGGATCTGTCCGCCCGAGTCGTTGAAGTAATACTCCCGGGTCACCCGCTGCCCGCCGGCCTCCAGGACCCGGCACAGCAGGTCGCCGACGAACGCGCCGCGGGCGTTTCCGATGTGCAAGGGTCCCGTCGGGTTGGCCGACACGAACTCCACGTTGACCGAACGAGCGCGAATCGCCGCAACCTGGCCCCAGGCATCGGGTTCGGCGAGGGCCCCGGCGATGGCCGCCTCCAGGGTGTGATCGGCGAGACGCAGGTTGAGGAACCCGGGCGCGGCCACCTCCGCCTCGGCGATCGGGGTCGCCTCGGGGCTGTCGGCGGCTTCGCGCGCCAGTTCCGCGGCAAGCGCCGAGGCGATCGCCAGCGGTGCCATCCGGTACGGCCTCGCCAGCCTCATCGCGAGGTTGCTGGCGAAGTCGCCATGGGACGGGTCGGCGGGCCGCTCGACCGCGACGGCGGGGCGCGAGGCATCGGCTGGTGGCTCGGGCAGCGCGCCCGACGCGACGGCGCGGGCCCACGCGCGATCGATGGCGTCGCGAACGAGGCTGCGCAGGGGCGGCGCGATCACGGGCTGGCAGGTCTCCAATGGTGCGGGGCGGGCGCGCGGAGCGCCATCGTAACCGGATGGTCCTGGGTCATGGGTACTGGGGCCCCATGACCGTTTCGGTGCTGTTGCGCACCAGGATCGGTGAGGGCTGGTGTGGTCTGGAACAGTCTGGTGACGTCTACGGAGAACAACGTACTGGACCGGGTCCTACGAGTGTGCAATCCTTCCGGGGCTCGATCGGGGAGTGGGCACCACGAGGGGCTCACCGGCTCGGGCTCGTCATCATCAAACGGCCGATATGGCCGACATTTCTTCAAGCTCGGGGGCCTGCAGATGTCTGACTCTTCACGCCGACGCGCGCGACTCGCGCGCCGTCTTTCCTGGCTCGTGGTGGGAGCGTTGACCGTCGCGGCGCTCATCCCCGTGCCGGCCTTCGCGAATCACTCGGATGATCCGACGAGCGCGCCCAACGCGGAAAGCCACGAGATCGTCGCGGGAAATCCAACCTGCGGCAACGACCAGTTCTACCAGTTCAAGATCAATGGCACGCCCGTGAACGGCACGACACCTGACGGTGTGATCGACATCGACAACGCGACGCCATTCTCCTTCGACTGGGCGATCAACGACGCCTTTCTCGACGACTTCGACATCGCCGCCGTCATCGTGAAGGGTGGCGATAACGCCATCGTGTACATCTATGGCCAAGACACCGACGACGACGACACCAACCTGCAGTCCCCGTTCAACAACGGCGAACAGCAGGCGCAGATCAGCCACGTTGAGTTCTGTTTCAACGAGAAGGGCGAGCCGGGTCCGCCGCCTACC
>JAUSJS010000360.1 GCA_030647575.1 Candidatus Limnocylindrales bacterium
ATCCTCGGTCCCGGTACCGTGCACGAACGCCTGGAGCGACTCGTCCGTGAGACGGACGAGCGCCACGAGCGCTCCCGCGGCGTCAGCTGCGAGGCGTCGTCGCAGCTGACCGATCGCCAGCTGATCGCGCGGCTCCGCCACATTGCGGGCGCGGACCCGCGACGGCGGACGGTCGGGGCATACCGCTGGAGCGAGCCGCCGCCCCACCGCCGGTCAGGCCAGGCCCAACTGCGGCCACAACGCGTCGTCGAGAAGCCGCCGCGCCAGCTCGACCTAAGCGAGCCGTGACGAAGACGGAGAAGGACATGCAGGGCGAAACGATGCGAGTCCTCGTCGCGATCGACGGCTCAGAACCTGCGGGCGTTGCCGTCGACCTCGTCTCGGACGTCTCCTGGCCGGCCGGGACCGAGATCCTCGTGGCGGAGGCCGTCGAGTCCGGAGCAGGACTGTTCGGTGGGCCGTGGCCAGCCCTTGCCCTGGCCCAGGCAGACAGCCTCGAGGCGGAGATCCGCGCCGAGGCGGAGCGGACCGTCCAGGAGGCCCGTGGACGATTGGTGCGGCCCGGCCTGAGTGTCGAGGCCATCGTCCTCCGTGGACGCCCGGCGACCGCGATCGTCGATCGGGCGCGGGACATGCGGGCCGATCTGATCGTCCTTGGGAGTCGAGGCCACGGAACGATCGAGACGATGCTGCTGGGATCAGTGTCCGCCGAAGTCGTCGACCACGCGCCGACGCCGGTGCTCGTCTCTCGGGACCGCCAGATCAAGCGCGTCATGCTGGCCTGGGACGGCTCATCATGCGCCTCGCGCGCGGCCGATCTCCTGCGCACCTGGTCCATCTTCGCTGGCTCTTCGGTACGGGTGGTGAGCGTCGCCGACATCGAGGTCCCCTGGTGGATCGGTTTTCCCGAGCCTGGCTCCCCCGGCCTGATGCCCATCTACCTGGAGGCCGCGGACGCCTCCCGCAGGCAGCACGACCAGCTTGCGCGCGAGATGACGGCTCAGCTCCAAGCCGCCGGCCTTAGCGCTGAGGCAGATCGCCGAGCGGGCGACGCGGCGACCGAGATCCTGGCCGCGGCACGCGCGTCAAACGCTGAGCTCATCGTGATGGGAACCCACGGTCGGACGGGCCTGAAGCGCCTCGTCCTCGGCAGTGTCGCCCGCAACATCCTCCAGCACGCAACGTGCTCGGTTCTCATCGTCCATGAGGGCTCGTCACAGGCCCTGGCACCTGGAATGGCGAAGACCCATCGTCCGAAGGGTCGCTGACTTCCGCCCACGGACTTGTCGGACGGCCGCGATAGGAGGCCACAGATGGACCGCAAACGAGTGCTGATCATGGGCGCCGCGGGTCGGGACTTCCATGACTTCAACGTCGTCTACCGAAACGATCCTGGCACGGAGGTCGTGGCGTTCACGGCCACCCAGATCCCCGGCATCGCCGGACGCCGCTACCCGGCGGAACTCGCCGGGCTGATGTACGAAGGCGGAATCCCGATCGTCTCCGAGACCGAACTCGAGCCACTCATCAGCGAGCGCGGCGTGGACGAGGTCGTCTTCGCCTACAGCGACGTGAGCCACGAGACCGTCATGCACGCCGCCTCGCGCGTCCTCGCGGCCGGGGCCGACTTCACGCTCCTCGGGCCGGGGCGAACGATGCTCAAGAGCCGCCGACCGGTCCTCGCCGTCGGGGCCACCCGAACGGGCGCAGGCAAGAGCCAGACGACACGCTACCTGGCGGCCCTGCTCGCCGATCGGGGTATCACTCCGGTCGTCATTCGCCATCCCATGCCCTACGGTGACCTCGCGGCGCAGCGCGTCCAGCGCTACGCGACGTACGAGGACCTCGACCGCTTCGAGACGACGATCGAAGAGCGGGAGGAGTACGAGCCCCATCTCGACGCGGGCCGTGTCGTCTACGCCGGCGTCGACTACGAGGCGATCCTCCACGAGGCGGAGATCGAGGCCGATGTCATCCTGTGGGACGGCGGCAACAACGACTTCCCCTTTTACCGGCCGGATCTGTTCGTCGTCGTCGCCGATCCGCTTCGGCCCGGTGACGAGCGCCGCTACCACCCCGGCGAGACGAACGTCCGAATGGCCGATGTCGTGATCATCAACAAGATCGACTCGGCTGAGCCAGCGGCGATCGACGCGGTCCGAGCGGCGGTCAGCGAGCTGAACCCGACCGCCCAGATCCTGACCGCGCGGTCGGACCTGACGCTCGCCGGTCCATCGATCAAGGGCAAGCGCGTGATCGTGGTCGAGGACGGTCCAACGCTCACCCACGGCGGCATGCGTTACGGCGCTGGGATCGTTGCGGCCCGACGCTTTGGGGCAGCCCGCCTGGTCGACCCGCGGCCGGCGGCCGTCGGATCGATCCGGGAGGTCCTCGATCGATACCCGGCAATAGAGCCACTCGTCCCCGCGATGGGCTATGGCCCAGCCCAGATCGGCGACCTCGAGGCGACCCTCAACGCCGTCGACGCCGACCTCGTCCTGTCGGCGACGCCGATCGACCTCGCGAGGGTGCTCAAGCTGAACAAGCCGATCACGCGGGTGCGCTATGAGCTCGCCGAGGTCGGCGGCACGCCGCTGGCCGAGGTCATCGAGCCGATCGTGCGTCTGGTCGGCACCCCCGCGCTCCCCGGAATGTGACGCCATGTCCACGCTGCTCCGCGCGCTGCCACCGACGTCGGCGCCGCCGCCGCGCCACCTCCTAACCCTCGACGAGCTCGGACCTGGGGGCCATCGCTCGTTGCTCGATCTGACCGGCCGGTTGAAGCGGGATTTGCCGGGTTCACGATCGATGCGCGGCTGATGCGGCGCGCCGCCGCTGCGGCGATCTTCCTCCATTGCCTCCCAGCCCACCGCGGCGAGGAGGTCACCGACGACGTGATCGACGGACCGGCCTCGCGCGTCTGGAACTGCGCACCGCCCAGCTCCGGCCGGGATCACCAGGTGACTTCGCGCCGGAGAGCCTCGCCAGCCGCCCATTCCCCAGGGTGGTTCGCCCGAAGGCGGCGGTCCTCCGCCTGGAGCACTGTCCACAGGTCGGGCTGCCCGGCGCGCAGAAGCGGGCTCGCCCGATACCGGACCATCGCGTCCGTGAGGAACGCCGCGTAGCGGGTGACCGGATCGGCCCGCGCCGCCCGAGCCTCGAAGCCGGGCGCATAGTCGACGGCGAGCAGGAACCGGCTGAAATAGGCACCCAGGCTGTCGGCACCCTGGTCCCATCCCTGCGAGTGCCCGCCCCGCCTCAGGAGCGGCGTCGGCGAGGTGAAGACGGCGACGACGACGCCATCGATGGAGTCGGCCGACAACCGCCCGCCGAATGTGAGGTACTCGTTCGTCACGTGCAGCCGATCGACGATCCGGATCAGGCCCCACGAGAAGTCGGTCTCGATCGGCAGGCGCGTCTCACGCGTCAGCGTCCGGCGCGCTCCGCGGCCAGCTTCCGTGACCCAATACTCGACCGCCTCTGGATCGTAGTGATGAAGCGTCGGCGTCGCGCGCAGGGCCACCAACAGGTATGCCGGGCCGGGCCGATCGGGCAGGTCCGAACGCTCCAGGAACCCGAGGTCCGTCAGCAACGGAGCGGCCGAGGCCGGATCGAGGCGGGTCGGGGCCGTGCGGATGACGGTCATGCTGGACCCGGCCGTCAGCCGGAGGTCCCGATCGGTGCGACGGCCGCCGCGGTCTGGACCGACGAGCGGTCGTCGTCGAGCAGGGGGATGAGGAACCGCTCTTCGCGCTCGATGTGAGCCCGCAGCAACGCCTCCAGGCCGAACAGATGGCAGCGGATCTCGGCCTCGTGGTCGCCCGCTTCGTGGCTGCTCAGCAGGTGGGGGTCGGCGCGCAGCCGTGCGGCCATCTCCCGGACTTGCTGATGATCGAATCGTGCCGCCCGGGTCGCCCAGGGCGTGCCGATCCGGGCATCGATCTCGGGGTACAGCCACGCCTCTTCCCAACCGATGTGCGGCTCGAGGGTGCCGTCCAGCCACTGAAGGACGTCGAGCACGTGGACGGACAACTCGGGCGTCGGCCGGCGGCCGATCTCGCAGGCCACGTCGTGAATCCGGTTGATCCCGCGCACGAGGTCATCGTGTTCGTGTTCCGTGAATGCCCAGACCGCGTGGGTTCCGTCTGTCTTCGTCGCCATCGCCCGGTTCCTTGCTGCGGAGCTGCCGTCAGTCGGTGCCGTCAGACGCGGCCCTTGGGAACCGTCTGCCAGTACGTCTTGTTGAAGACGATCTTGCCGAGATGCCAGAGCTGGTTCGGCTTCGGAGGCCGCGGCGGGTGCTCGTAGTCGAACTGGAGGAGCGTGCCCTTGCCGTCCCCGATCTCGAAGAAGCACATGACCTTGCCGCGGCGCCGGCGGTCAGGACCGCGGCAGCCTGCAGCTTGTCGTCAGTGCCGGAGAAGAGGACCAGGTTCAGCGGTTGTTGCATCGGGCCACCTCGTGCGGATGGCTGGCGGTTCGACGGAAGCGACGGGCCGCGTCACGCGGGATAGGCCGGCGAGGCGCCCGAACCGGCGCTCGAGGACGCCGCGCATGATCCCGCAGGCGACCATGATCTCCGGGTCCGCCAGGCGGTGAAGGATCTGGAGGCGTTGCGGATGCGCGAGCGTCTTATCCATGCCACGAGACTGGACTCATGCGCATGTGCGCAACAGTGCCCCCCGGCCCGTTCGCATGTGCCGGTCGGCTCCGCCAGCATGGCCGCGTGGGACGGGCGACAACGGCCGATACTGGGACGCGTCACAGGTCGCGCACTGCAGGGAGTGTGTTGTGGGGTCGATGTCAGCCGATCGTTCGCACTTCGACTCGCTGCTCCCGCCCGAGATGGCTGGTCGGGCGGAAGACGTCGGGGTCCGCAAGGCCCGTCTGGAGGCCATCAGCCTGTTCGCGCTGGCCGTCCTCGCCGGGGCCTTCATCTCGCTCGGTGCCATCTTCGCGACGACGGTCAGTTCCGGGGCCGGCGACCTGCCGTACGGTGTCGTTCGCCCGCTGGCCGGGCTGGCCTTCTCGCTCGGTCTCATCCTGGTCATCGTCGGCGGCGCCGAGCTCTTCACCGGCAACAACCTGATCGTCATGGCCTGGGCCAGCGGCAAGGTCAGCTCGGGCCTCGTGCTCCGGAACTGGTCGATCGTCTACGTGGGCAACCTCGTCGGCGCCCTGGCGACTGCCGTTGTCATGTTCATCTCCGGCCAGTACGTCTTCGGCAACGGCAGCGTCGGGGCGACGGCCCTGGCGATCGGGAACACCAAGGCCGGCCTCGAATTCGTGCCTGCGATCGCGCTCGGGATGATGTGCAACGCGCTGGTCTGCCTGGCCGTGTGGCTCACCTTCAGTGCCCGGACGACGACGGATCGGATCCTCGCCATCGTCCCGCCCATTGCCGCGTTCGTCGCGATCGGGTTCGAGCACTGCGTTGCCAACATGTATTTCATCCCCGAGGCGATCGCCATCCGGACCTTCGCGCCAGATGGTTTCTGGGCTGCCATCGACCGCGTACCGGCCGACTATCCGAATCTCACCGCTGAAGGGTTCGTGGCCAATCTCGTTCCGGTGACCGTCGGGAACGTGATCGGCGGGGCCTTGATGGTCGGCATCGTCTACTGGTTCGTTTACCTCCGCGGGCCGCGACCGCGGGTCCCCAGCCCGGGAGGTCCCGACTCGGCGAGCGGGAACGAGGCGTGAATTTGCGACATTTGGCCCGGCAGGTGCGGGCGCCTTGCCCTGACCGCCGCGATCCCCTCGGCGGATAGTCGAGCTTGGAGGCCAGGTGCACGCGGGCTTCGTTTCTCCTCGTCCACCGGAGGCGGCCGGCTGCCCAGCGAGCTGAGTGCTTGACGCGAACGGAACTTGCGATCGGCGATTTCCGGGTAGACTCCCCTCTCGCCGGGCTGGTGGCTCGAGCGTTTGACAGGATTCCGAAGGCCGACTGGGTAAACGAGGCTCAACCGGCGGGGTCTTCGGCCCGAGTCATCCGCGCGGTCTGAGCACGAAACCGGCGCGAGTCTCCGCGGTGGCCTTAGCTCAATGGCAGAGCATCGGATTGTGGCTCCGAAGGTTACGGGTTCGAGCCCCGTAGGCCACCCCACTCCCCGCGAAACTCGGGTGATCCAAGACGTCCTTAGCGGCGCATCATCCATCGACCACGTCACATCCAGCGAGGGACGGCGATGACGGCATCGATGACTGCGGCGAACCCTGACCAGGCGTTCACCCTCCCGTTCAAGCTCACGCTCGCCGCGCAGGCCGCGGCCGGCCTCGTCTTCGGGCTCGCGCCGTTGCTTGCGACGGCCGCCTATGCCTCCGCGCTCGGCTTCAGCGGCGACGATGTGCTCGTCTACCGGCTCGGTGGAGCGGCGACGGCCGGCTACTTCGTTGCCCCGCTGATCGCCCTGGCCTGGCGAGCAGGCTGGCGCCAGATCCGGATCCCGGCGATCGCGACCCTGACGTTCACGATCGGCGCCTTCGCCGCCAGCGCCTGGGAGTTCCTCGGGGGCGGAACGCAGCCGATCATCCCGTTCGTCGTCGCCGCCGGGGCCGTCTTCACCGTGATCGCGGCCTGGTGGCTGCGGAGAGACGAGGCGCCCGAAGCGGATCCGGGCCGCCCGCTCTCGACCCCGGCTCGCGTCGTCCTCGCCCTTGCCACCCTGTCGGCCGGCACGTTCGGCCTGCTGCCGCTGCTCGTGCCGGGACCCTTCGTGAGCCTGTTCGGGCTTGCCGGCACGGACACCTGGGTCTTCCGCCTGGCGGGCGCCGCCTGCCTCGGCTACGCCACCGGCGGGATCGCCAGCCTGCTCGCACCAGGGTATCGCCTGGTGCGGATCCAGAACATCGCCGCGATCACGTTCAACGCGCTGGGCGCCGTCAGCGCCTGGCTGGCCGTCCTCAGTGGCGACGGTGGCTGGCTCGCCCCGGTCGTCGCAGCCGCGGCCTCGTTCTTCACCGTCGCGCTGATCTGGGTGGATCGGACCCACACGTCCTGATCAACCGCCGCCAGCTGATCGGCGGCCTACGGCACGGGCGCACGCTACGGCACGAACATGCGCTTGCGCCCGGGTAACCGCGCCCGTACGATGCCGATACCCCACGCAGCCCTCGTACGGGGCCCGTTCACGTCCGCTTCGGCGGCTGGATGCAAGGGCCCGCGATGGACCGCCGGGGATTGAGGAGTCGGCGATGGCGACGGTGACGTTCGAGAACGTCAACAAGCTCTACGGCGATTTCCAGGCGGTGAAGGACCTCAACCTGGAGATCGGCGACGGCGAGTTCATGGTCCTAGTTGGACCGTCCGGCTGCGGCAAGACGACGAGCTTGCGAATGATCGCAGGGCTGGAGGAGATCACCAGCGGCACGTTGCGAATCGGGGACCGGGTCGTCAACGACGTCCCGCCCAAGGATCGCGACATCGCGATGGTCTTCCAGAGCTACGCGCTCTACCCGCACATGTCGGTCCGCGAGAACCTGGCCTTCGGGCTGAAGCTGCGCAAGGTCCCCAAGGCGGAGATCGAGCGCCGGGTCAATGAGACCGCCGAGACGATCCAGCTCGGCAAACTGCTCGACCGCAAGCCGAAGGAGCTCTCCGGCGGTCAGCGCCAGCGCGTCGCCCTCGGCCGCGCGATCGTCCGGGAACCGGCCGTCTTCCTGATGGACGAGCCGCTCTCCAACCTCGATGCAAAGCTGCGCGTCCAGACGCGCGCCGAGATCGCCCGCCTCCACCAGCGGCTCAAGACGACCATCGTCTATGTCACCCACGACCAGGTCGAGGCGATGACGATGGGCTCGCGGATCGCGGTCATGAACGACGGCCTGATGCAGCAGGTCGGCACCCCGCAGGTGCTCTACGACACGCCGATCAACCGCTTCGTCGCCGGCTTCATCGGCAGCCCGTCGATGAACTTCGTCGAGGTCCACATGGAGGGCACGGGCGACGGTGCGCGCCTGGTCGGCCCGGCCGATTGGTCGATCCCGCTGCCGTCGCGCTACCGCGAGGCGGCCACGCCGAGGGCCGGCAGGACGCTGATCACGGGCTTCCGCCCCGAGCACCTCGACATCGGCGAGGCGAACTCCAGCATGGGCTCGTTCCGTGCCCGGGCAGACGTCGTGGAATACCTCGGCAACGAGGAGCTGCTCCACGTCAACGCCGCCGGCCAGGACGTCGTCGCGATCGTCGACTCGTCACACGGAGTGCGACCGGGCGATATCGTCAACCTGGTCCTGCCGCTCGACAAGCTCCACCTGTTCGACGGCGAGTCCGGCCTGACCCTGGCCCCCGACGTGGCGGTCGTCGCCTGAGCGAGGATCGGTCTTCGATCGAACCGTTGGTCGAGCGCGTCGTCGAGTCGAAGATCCTCCATCGGGGCCGCTACCTGACCTTCCGGGTCGACACGATCGAGCGGGCCGACGGCTCACGCGGCACGCGCGAGATCGCCGGCCACCCGGGCGCCGTCGCGATCCTGGCGATCGACGCCGAGGATCGCGTGCTCCTCGTCAGGCAGTACCGCGTGGCCGTCGGGGAGTCGTTGCTCGAAATTCCGGCGGGCACGCTGGATGTCGCCGATGACGGGACAGTGGAGGACCCGGATCTGGCCGCGCGGCGCGAGCTCGAGGAGGAGACCGGGATGCGCGCCGGATCGTGGCGCAAGGTCGCCCGGTTCTACACCGCGCCCGGGTTCACCTCCGAGCTGATGCACCTCTACCTCGCCACGGACCTCCGGGCTGCCGATGGCGACCGCCTGGAGCCTGACGACGACGAGCACCTGCTGCTCGAACGGATGCCGCTGATGGCGGCGGTGGCCGCCGCCGAGGGCGGGGAGCTCGCCGACGCGAAAACGCTCGTGGCGTTGCTCTGGCTCGCCCGCCAGCGTGCCGGCACGAGTTGATCGGGCAACCCGGACCGTCCGCACGTTCGAGGCTGGCGCCGGCCGACCTGCTGAGCGCGCTTGGGCGGCCGCCTTCAGCCTCCCGCCTACTCCTCCAGTCCGCCGGGTCGGTCGCTCGGTCGCAACCGTGCGAGCGCGCCGCTGTAGAGCCGGTTGTGCGGACTCAGCGCGACGGCCAGCCGCAGGTGCGTTCCCGCTCGATCGGTCCGACCGAGGCGCTTCAGGGTCTGGCCGATCGCGTAGTGCGCGTAGTGCGATGAGGGGTCGACCTCCAGGAGCGCCTCGAATGTGGCCCGCGCCCGCTCGGCCTGGCCCGAATTGAAATACGCGCGCCCGAGGGCCTCGAGGATGGAACCCTTGGCCGGCTCCTGGCGATCGGCCCGCTCGAGCACGATGGCCGCCTGCGCGAAGTGGCGCCGTTCGAGCAGGGCCTGACCTCGCTGCAGGAGGTCGTAAGCGGTTTCGTGCTCGTCGCCGCTGGAATTGGCCCCGGACGCATCGCGTTCCTCGTCCACTCCCCGATGGTGGCACGGAAGCCCGAAGCGTGTCGTCGCGGGCGCCAGGACTGCCGCCCGTGACGAGCCTCGCACACCATCGATTCGGGATCATTCCATCTACGCGAAACGATCGCCGATATCTGCCGACTCAGGCGCAAACGGCAACTTCGTCGTTCGAGTCGATCACGGGATGGCTCGCGAGGCCTGCTCATCGACTCGCGCGACGGTCGCCAACGCCGTGGCCCTCTGACCCATGATCCCATGGTCCGGTCCCGGTCTCGACGTCAAGGCCGGCATCGATCGTGCTTCTGACCTCCCGGGCACACGCGATGCCCGTGTCGCGACACCAATCCCCGAGGATCGCAACGATAGTTCCGCTTGGTTGGAACGATCGCGGAATCGTCCGGCTGGAGGATCCACTTCCGGAGCGCGCGGGAACAACGACCGAGCCGTGCGGCGAGCTACCCCTCCCGGTAAATCGACAGGTCCACCGGCTGCAGTCGGGGCGAGTCGGTCGGCCCCGGGATGCGGCCGCGTTTGGCGATCGGGCGGCCGTTGATCTCCTTGATGTCACCTGTGAAATCGATCGGCGTGGCACCGCTGATGTATGAGCCGACCGCGTAGGAGTCGACCGGCGCCCCGGCCTCTTTGAAGAAGGCGATTCGGTCCGGCGTCAGGCCGCCGGACACCGTGATCTTGACGTGCCCGAACCCGGCCTGGTCGAGGCGCGCCCGCACCTCGTGGACCAGGTCCGGCGTCACCCGGCCGCGCTCGGACGGAGTATCCAGCCGGATCCCGTAGAGCCGATCGCCCAGGGCCGAGGCGACCCGCAGGGCCTCCTCGGCCTCGTCCTTGAACGTATCGACGAGGACGATCCGCGGCACGTCCGGCGCCACGTGCCGATCGAAGGCCAGCGCCGCGTCCACCGTATCGCCGAAGATCAGCACCAGCGAGTGCGGCATCGTGCCCGTCGGCGCGAGCCCTGCGAGCCGCGCGCCGGCCGGCGTCGAGGCGCCGACGCAGCCACCGACGATCGCGGCGTAGTCGAGCACGTCGGCGATGTCCGGATGGATGTGCCGCGCCCCGAAGCTGATGACCGGATCCGGGGTCGCGACCTCGACGCACGCCCGTGCGGCCGTCGCCCAGCCGGTTGATTGGGCGAGCATCCCCAGGAAGGCCGTCTCGTACAGCCCGAACTGGCGATAGCGCGCGTGGATGCGCAGCACGATCTCTTTGGGCGCGATCACGTCGCCGTCCTGGAGTGCCTCGAGCTGGGCCTCACCGGGTGCCGCCGAGGCGAGG
>JAUSJS010000364.1 GCA_030647575.1 Candidatus Limnocylindrales bacterium
GTCGCCCGGCGTGGACTTCACGGCCGTCGACGACCCGACCACGGGCCGCCAGCTCTTCTACCGCAAGCTCATCCCGACCCGCGGCGCATGGCTCGAGTTCGAGACGTCGAACAAGAACGTCATCTCGGTCAAGGTCGACCGCAAGCGCAAGCTGCCGGTCACGACCCTGCTGCGCGCGATCGGCTACTCGTCGAACGAGGAGATCGCCGCGCTCTTCAGCGCGATCGACACGAACCCGGAGCACCAGTACATCCAGGCGACGCTCGACAAGGACCCGACGACGAACACGAACGAGGGGCTCGTCGAGGTCTACAAGCGCCTCCGGCCGGGCGATCCGCCCACGATCGACAACGCGCGCAACCTCGTCCAGTCGCTCTTCTTCAACTTCCGGCGCTACGACCTCGCGAAGGTCGGCCGCTACAAGCTGAACCGGAAGCTCGGGCTCGAGCTCGAGATGTCGCAGCGCACGCTCACGAACGAGGATCTCGTCAAGATCGTCGCGCGGATCGTCGAGCTCAACAACGGGAAGGGCGGCGCGGACGACATCGACCACCTCGGCAACCGTCGAGTGCGCGCCGTCGGTGAGCTCATCCAGGGCCAGTTCCGCGTCGGACTGCTCCGGATGGAGCGCGTCGTCCGCGAGCGCATGTCGATCGTCGAGCCGGAGAAGGCGACGCCGAAGGAGCTCATCAACGTCCGGCCGGTCGTCGCCTCGATCAAGGAGTTCTTCGGCGGCAGCCAGCTCTCCCAGTTCATGCAGCAGACGAACCCGCTCGACGAGCTCACGCACAAGCGCCGCCTGTCGGCCCTCGGCCCGGGCGGGCTGTCCCGCGAGCGTGCGGGCTTCGACGTCCGCGACGTGCACTTCAGCCACTACGGGCGGATCTGCCCGATCGAGACGCCGGAAGGTCCCAACATCGGGCTCATCGGCTCGCTCGCCACCTACGGCCGCGTGAACCCCTACGGGTTCATCGAGTCCCCGTACCGGCGCCTCGCGAAGGACAAGGACGGGAAGCCGTACGTCTCGGACGAGATCGTCTACCTCACCGCCGACGAGCAGGAGATCGCCACGGTGGTGCAGGCGAACGCTCGCCTCGACCCCGACGGCTACTTCCTCGACGAGCGCGTCCAGGTGCACCGCGGCAAGGAGTACCACGAGTCCGCGCCGCTTACCGCCGAGTTCATGGACGTCTCGCCCAAGCAGATCGTGTCGGTCTCCGCGGCGCTCATCCCGTTCCTCGAGCACGACGACGCGAACCGCGCGCTCATGGGCTCGAACATGCAGCGGCAGGCCGTTCCGGTCATCGTGCCCGAGGCGCCGATCGTCGGGACCGGCATCGAGTACCGCGCCGCGAAAGACTCCGGCCAGGTCGTCGTGTCCCGCGCGGCCGGTGTCGTGCGCTCGGTCTCGGCGAACGAGATCTGGATGGAGGAGGACGGGGGCGAGGCCACCCGTTACAAGCTCCAGAAGTTCGTGCGCACGAACCAGGGGACCTGCTTCAACCAGCGTCCGATGGTCGTCGTGGGCCAGCACGTGGCGGCCGGCGCCGTCATCGCCGATTCCTACTCGACCGACGAGGGCGAGCTGGCCCTTGGTCAGAACATCATGGTCGCCTTCATGTCCTGGGAAGGCGGCAACTACGAGGACGCGATCATCCTCTCCGACCGGATCGTGCAGGCCGACAAGTTCACCTCGATCCACATCGAGAAGTACGAGTGCGAGGCCCGCGACACCAAGCTCGGCCCCGAGGAGATCACGCGGGACATCCCGAACGTGGGCGAGGAAGCGCTCGCCGACCTCGACGAGAGCGGCATCGTCTACATCGGCGCCGAGGTCGGCCCGCAGCACATCCTCGTGGGCAAGATCACGCCGAAGGGCGAGACGGAGCTGACCGCCGAGGAGCGCCTGCTTCGCGCGATCTTCGGCGAGAAGGCGCGGGAGGTGAAGGACACCTCGCTCCGCCTGCCCTCGGGCGAGCACGGGAAGATCGTCGACGTCCAGGTGTTCAGCCGCGAGAACAACGACGAGCTGCTCCCGGGGGTCAACAAGCTCATCCGGATCGCGATCGCGCAGAAGCGCAAGATCAGCGTCGGCGACAAGATGGCCGGCCGCCACGGGAACAAGGGCGTCATCGCGAAGATCCTCCCCGTGGAGGACATGCCGTTCCTGCCGGACGGCACGCCGGTGGACATCGTGCTCAACCCGCTCGGCGTGCCGAGCCGGATGAACATCGGCCAGATCCTCGAGACGCACCTCGGCTGGGCCCTCCACAAGAAGGGCCTCAAGGCGGCCACCGCCGTCTTCGACGGGGCGACCGAGCAGCAGATCCAGACGGAGCTGCGCGAGGCCGGCCTGCCCGAGTCGGGCAAGATCGAGCTGCGTGACGGGCGCACCGGCGTGCCGTTCGATCGGCACATCACCGTCGGCTACATCTACATGCTCAAGCTGCACCACCTCGTCGAGGACAAGATCCATGCCCGCTCGACGGGCCCGTACAGCCTGATCACCCAGCAGCCGCTGGGCGGCAAGGCCCAGTTCGGCGGCCAGCGCTTCGGTGAGATGGAGGTCTGGGCGCTCGAGGCCTACGGTGCCGCGAACATCCTCCAGGAGCTGCTCACGGTCAAGTCGGACGATGTCCTCGGGCGCGTCCAGACCTACGAAGCGATCGTCAAGGGCGAGGAGATCCAGCCACCCCGTGTTCCCGAATCGTTCAAGGTGCTCATCAAGGAACTGCGCAGCCTCGGCCTCAACGCCGAGATCCTCGATCCTAATGACGAGGAGATCCCGCTGGCGGAGGACGACGCCTCCGGGTATCTGCTTCCCGATCTCGGCGGGATCAACCTCGCCGGGTTCGAGGACTGATCTTCTGCTTCTGACACTGACCCTGTCCCCGACCCGACACTCGCGGAGCCGCGTTCCGACCGACGCGACCCTGCCCGCTCACGGTCCGCATCGCGTCGCCGAGCCAGGCGGCGGCGCGGAGGAGAACCATGCTCGAAGTCAATAACTTCAGCGCGATCCGCATCTCGCTTGCCAGCCCGGACCAGATCCGGGAGTGGTCGAAGGGCGAGGTGACCAAGCCCGAGACGATCAACTACCGCACGCTCAAGCCGGAGAAGGACGGCCTCTTCGACGAGCGCATCTTCGGTCCGACCAAGGACTGGGAATGCTACTGCGGCAAGTACAAGAGGATCCGCTACAAGGGGATCATCTGCGACAAGTGCGGCGTGGAGGTGACCCGCTCCAAGGTCCGCCGCGAGCGGATGGGCCACATCCAGCTGGCCAGCCCGGTCAGTCACATCTGGTACTTCAAGGGCACGCCCAGCCGGCTGGGCATCCTGCTCGACATCAGCCCGCGCAATCTCGAGCGGATCCTCTACTTCGCGCTGTACATCGTCACCCACGTCGACGAGGACGCCCGCAAGCGCGCCCTGGGCGCGATCGAGGAGGAGGCCGAGGGCCGAGGCGGCAAGGCCGGCCAGCATCTCTCGGAGCTCGAGGACGAGCTGCGCACCGAGATGAACCGGACCAAGGACGAGCTGACCGCCGAGCTGGCCCGGACCAAGGAAGACCTCGAGAGCCAGCGCGCCTCGCGCACCGAGGAGATCGCCGCGGCGGCCCAGGAGACGGCGGCACGGCTGACCGCGCTCAAGGCCGGCGCCGCCGAGGAGTCGATCGCGTTTGCGCCGACCGGCGAAGTCGTGCTGGCCGCCGGCGACAAGGGCGGCAAGGAGGCGACGGCGCGCCTGCGCAAGATCGTCGGTGAGTACACCGAGCAGGTCAACGCCGAGCTGCAGCAGCGCATCGCCGACGAGGAGCGCGCGGTCGAGCAGAAGATCGAGGACCTGCGCGCGGCGATGGCCGACACGTTGGGCCACGAACGCGAGCAGCTCCAGGAACAGGCCCAGGGGACGAAGGACGAGTTGCGCAAGCTGCGCGATGAGCTCGAGTCGCTCAAGCCGATGCAGACCCTGGGCGAGACCGAGTTCCGCAACCTCGACGAGCGCTACGGCGCGGGCGCCAGGGGCGGCCGCGTCTTCGGAGCGGGGATGGGCGCCGAAGCCGTCCGCGAGATCATCAGCCGGATGGACCTCGAGGAGCTCGCCCGATCGCTCCACGTCGAGGTCCGCACCAGTTCCGGCCAGCGGCGCAAGAAGGCGATCAAGCGCCTCCGCCTGATCCAGGCGTTCCGCCGCTCCGGCACCCGGCCGGACTGGATGATCCTGTCCGTCCTGCCGGTCATCCCGCCCGATCTGCGCCCGATGGTTCAGCTCGACGGCGGACGCTTCGCGACCTCCGACCTGAACGACCTCTACCGGCGCGTGATCAACCGCAACAACCGGCTCAAGCGCCTGCTCGAGCTCGGTGCCCCGGAGATCATCATCCGCAACGAGAAGCGGATGCTCCAGGAAGCCTGCGACGCGCTGATCGACAACGGCCGCCGCGGCCGGGCGATCGCCGGGACCGGCAACCACCGCCTCAAGTCGCTGTCCGACATGCTCAAGGGCAAGCAGGGCCGGTTCCGCCAGAACCTGCTCGGCAAGCGGGTCGACTACTCGGGTCGCTCGGTCATCGTGGTCGGGCCGGAGCTCAAGCTCCACCAGTGCGGTCTGCCCAAGAAGATGGCGCTCGAGCTGTTCAAGCCGTTCGTCATGCGCCAGCTCGTCGAGAAGGGCTTCGCCCACAACATCAAGAGCGCCAAGCGCATCGTCGAGCGCGTCCGACCGGAGGTCTGGGACGTCCTCGAGGACGTCATCAAGGACCACCCGGTTCTGCTCAACCGCGCCCCGACGCTGCACCGCCTGGGCATCCAGGCCTTCATGCCGGTCCTCGTCGAGGGTTCGGCCATCCAGATCCACCCACTCGTCTGTACGGCCTTCAACGCCGACTTCGACGGCGACCAGATGGCGGTCCACGTGCCGCTTTCGACGGCCGCCCAGGAAGAGGCGCGGACGATGCTGCTCTCGACCGCCAACCTGCTGTCGCCCGCCGACGGCAGCCCGGTCGTGGCCCCGACCCAGGACATGGTCCTGGGCTGCTACTACCTGACCATGGATGGTCCGGTGGTCAAGGGCGCGAGGGTCCGCATCTTCGCCTCGGAGGACGCGGCCATCCTGGCCTACCAGCTCCGCGAGAAGACCGGCGCGACGCTCCACGAGCTGATCGACGTCGAGGTCAAGACCTGGAACGCCGAGTCCGCGTCGCTCCGCGTGGAGCGCCGGCGGACCACGATCGGGCGGGTCATCTTCAACCAGATCCTGCCGGATCCGCTGCGCTTCCACGACACGGTCATGCGCCGCGCCGACCTGAAGGAGCTGGTCGACGTCTGCTACCGCCAGCTCGGAGCGGAGGAGACGGCTCACCTCGTCGACGGGATCAAGAGCGTCGGCTTCGAGTTCGCCACCCGTGGCGGGATGACGATCGGGCTGTTCGACATCGAGATCCCGGCCGACAAGCCGGAACGGCTCAAGGCCGCCGACGACGCCGTCGCCGCGATCGATCGCCAGTTCCAGCGCGGCCTCATCACTGAGGACGAGCGCTACGAGCAGGTCGTCGGGGTCTGGCAGGAGACCAGCGCCAGCATGTCGGACGAGATGATGCGCTCACTCGATCCGACCGGGCCGGTCACGATGATGACCGCCTCGGGCGCTCGCGGCAACAAGGGCAACATCGGTCAGCTGGGCGCCATGCGCGGCCTGATGGCCGACCCGTCCGGGCGGATCATCGACGTCCCCGTGCGGAGCAACTTCCGCGAGGGGATGACCGTCCTCGAATACTTCATCTCGACCCACGGCGCCCGTAAGGGTCTCGCCGATACCGCCCTGCGCACGGCCGACTCCGGGTACCTGACCCGGCGCCTGGTCGACGTCGCCCAGGACGTGATCACCCGCGAGGAGGATTGCGGCACGGAGGAGGGGAGCTGGATCATCCGGAGCGAGTCGAGCGATGAGAAGAGCGCCTTCCAGAGGCGCCTCGTCGGCCGGCTGGCGGCCGCCCCGCTGCCCGATCCGCGAGTCAAGGTCAAGAAGGGCGAGGAGCCCACCCTCCTGGCCGATCGCAACGAGCTGATCATGGAAGATGCCGCCCAGCGGATCGACCTGGCCGGCATCGACGAGGTCCTCGTTCGCTCACCGCTCACCTGTGAGGCTCGCCACGGTGTCTGCCGGGCGTGCTACGGCCGCAACCTCGCCACCGGCGAGATGGTCGGCTCCGGTGAGGCCGTCGGGATCATCGCGGCGCAGTCGATCGGCGAGCCCGGCACGCAGCTGACGATGCGCACGTTCCACACCGGCGGCGTGGCTGCGGGCGTGGACATCACCGCCGGTCTGCCGCGCGTCGAGGAGCTGTTCGAAGCCCGCATCCCGAAGGGCAAGGCCGAGATCAGCCACATCGACGGGACCGTCGAGATCGTCCGCGGCGATGGCCCGACGAAGGTCAAGGTCATCTCCACGGAGGTCTACGACACCTCGCTCGCGCTCCCCTTGGGCGCCGAGATGCTGGCCGCGCCCGGCGACCTGGTCGAACAGGGCCAGGTCCTGGCCCGGACCGAGACCGATGGGACGACGACCGATGTCGCCGCGCCGGTCAAGGGCTTCCTGGTTCAGGGCGAGGACGGGCTGGTGGTGCGCGCCGAGGATCGCGTCGAGCGCGAGTACCTGATCCCGCACAACGCCAAGCTGCTGGTCGAGAACAACTCCGAGATCCGTGCCGGCGACGCCATCACGGACGGACCGATCAACCCGCAGGAATACCTCGACACCCGGGGCAAGGACGCCGTCCAGCGCTACCTGGTGAAGGAGGTCCAGAAGGTCTACAAGAGCCAGGGCGTCACGATCAACGACAAGCACATCGAGATCATCGTCCGGCAGATGCTCCGCAAAGTCCGCATCGATCAGCCGGGTGATGTCGATCTGCTGCCGACGGAGCTGGTCGACCGGCTCGAATTCGAAGAGCACAACAACCGCGTCCTGGCCGAGGGCGGCGAGCCGGCCACGGCCCAGACCGTGCTGCTCGGCGTGACCAAGGCATCGCTCAACACCTCCAGCTTCCTCGCCGCGGCCTCCTTCCAGGAGACGACCCGGGTGCTCACCGAGGCCGCCATCAACGGCGCCAAGGACCACCTGATCGGCCTGAAGGAGAACGTGATCATCGGCAAGCTCATCCCGGCCGGGACGGGCGCGCCGGCGAACGTGGCCGCCCGCAAGGAGCGCGAGCGCCGCGCCGCGCTCGAAGCGCTGGCCGGCGAGGCGCTGGACGATCTCGGGGCGGAGTACAACCCGTTCCTCGAGGAGGGCGAGAACCGCGCTCCCGACGACGATGCCGCCGGCCTGGCGCTGGCGGCAACCATCGCCGGAGCTGGCGGTGGTGGCGACGACGAAGACGCCGCCAGCCTATTCAAGACAGCCGGCGGAACGGGGGACGAGGAGCTCGATAACCCCTTCCTGGAGGATGCCGGCGTCCTTGCCGTGACCGGCGAGGAGAGCTAGACCACCCGCGTCTTTGGAGCGTCGCAGCGGCCCGTCTCACGTTTGACACGCTCGTCGGGCCGCTGCTACACTCCGCCCTCGTGGCCTCGGGAGGGGTCCGCCTTTGGCGCGTTCGCCGAGGACCATCTTCGAGCCCTAGAACCCGGTCCCATCGCCCGTCACAACCAGGGCGCGCGACCCCGAGAGACCGGTCCCCCCGTCGAGGGCGAACGCCATCGACACCTGACTGACAGAACAGAAGGAGTAGCGTCTTCGTGCCGACGATCAGCCAGCTCGTGCGCCACGGCCGCCAGCGCAAGATCGCCAAGATCAAGGCGCCCGCCATGCGCAAGAACTGGAACAGCCTCCGGCAGCGCCAGGTCTCGATCCCGGGCGCACCCCAGAAGCGGGGTGTCTGCCTGCAGGTCCGGACGATGACGCCCAAGAAGCCCAACTCCGCCCTGCGCAAGATCGCCCGCGTGCGCCTGACCAACCAGATGGAGGTCACGGCCTACATCCCGGGGATCGGTCACAACCTGCAGGAGCACTCGGTGGTCCTGGTCCGGGGCGGCCGGGTGAAGGACCTGCCGTCGGTCAAGTACCACATCATCCGCGGCACGCTCGATGCGGCCGGCGTGCGCGATCGCAAGCAGGGTCGCAGCAAGTACGGCGCCAAGGCCAGCGCGAAGCCGGGGGCCCGCTAGATGCCGCGCCGAATCAGCATCGCTCGCAAGACCAAGTACGAGGTCGTTCCGGCCAACCGGACGACCGCTCGCTTCTCAGCCAAGCTGATGAAGGGCGGCAAGCAGAACCTCGCCGAGCGGATCCTCCGCCAGGCGCTGGCCCGGGCCGAGGCCCAGGCCAGCCGACCCGGCCTGGAGATCCTCGAGGCGGCGATGCGCAACGCGACGCCCATCATCGAGGTCAAGCCCCGCCGAGTCGGCGGCGCCACCTACCAGGTCCCGGTCGAGATCCGCGGCGACCGGCGCATGTCGCTCGGGGTCCGCTGGCTCGTCCAGGCGGCCCGCAAGCGCAACGGCAAGAGCATGAGCGAAAAGCTGGCGGCGGAGCTGGTCGATGCCATGAACGGCCTCGGTGCGGCGGTCAAGCGACGAGAAGACACGCACAAGATGGCCGAGGCCAACCGGGCCTTCAGCCATTTCAAGTGGTAGATCCGGGAGCGTAGGCAAACCGTGGCACGACAGGTTCCGCTGGCACGAACGCGGAACATCGGAATCATCGCGCATATCGACGCCGGCAAGACGACCGTCACCGAGCGGATCCTCTTCTACACGAAGAAGATCTACAAGATCGGTGAGGTCCATGAGGGCGCGGCCACGATGGACTGGATGCCCCAGGAACAGGAACGGGGGATCACCATCACGGCCGCGGCGACGACCGCCTTCTGGGGCGACCATCGCATCAACATCATCGATACGCCCGGGCACGTGGACTTCACGGTGGAGGTCGAGCGGAGCCTGCGCGTGCTCGACGGCGCGGTCGTCGTATTCGATGGCGTGGCCGGGGTCGAGCCGCAGTCAGAGACGGTCTGGCGCCAGGCCGACCGTTATGGCG
>JAUSJS010000162.1 GCA_030647575.1 Candidatus Limnocylindrales bacterium
TCTTTCGTGTGAAACCGCGTAACGGTTCTCACTGAGATGGTTCTGTTGTAGCGGCATCGCGGAACTAGGTTCGGGCCCAGACGAGAACTAGTTCACCTCGAAGGAAGCATTTGAGTCCAGGTGCCAATCGCGAGACGCGAGAGGTCGTCAAATCTGGCGTGTTTGGCGATCTTCGCACGGTGGAACGGATGCTGCGAGTCCGACTCCGTTGTCCGAAGGCGCGGGGACCTTTGTTATCAATGCAGCACGGCGGCACATGCCAATGCGCCTACACATCGTCTCAATGAATGTGAATCACGACCATCCTGGCGTCGACCGCTATGGTGCCGCCGGGCGACGTCGATGCGCTCGCGGACCGCATTCGAGACGTGGTGGTCGATCCGGCACGCATGACGCGCATGTCCGGCGGCAACATCATCCGCGCGAAGCGTTTACCGGTGCGAGTGCTGCCCGGCGAACTGGCTTCTATCGCATCATCCGCGAGGCCACGCAGCGTTGGCTGTGCGATCGGCAGCCGACACGCGCTCCCCTGGGACGATGACAGCGATGGACTGGCTTGCCGTGCCGGCGCAGCTGACATGTTCGGTCGCTGCGAACGCCGCCTGTTCCTGTTCACGCGGGCGGGCGTCTTCTCCGGGCGTCGTGCACGCTTCTGGCACGCCGCCGCGGATCTCCGCGCTCTACGTCAGGTTGGTGCCCGTTGACCATGGCCACAGCTAAGGACGTCGTACGTACGCAGTACCAGGGGGAGGCCGGCCATCAGTACCACGCGGTCGTTCACAACGGCAACGACGAGGTCTCAGACATCGTCGCGCGCCACCGCGTGCGCAAGTTCCAGCCCCTCGTGCACCCTGATGACATCGTGTTCGAATATGGCGTGGGCACGGGACTGAACCTGCGCCACCTGAAGTGCCGCCGGCGGGTCGGATACGACCTCAGCGAAGCGGGACGGGCCGAGTGCGAGCGCGCGGGGATCGAGTTCGTCTCGGACCTCTCGGGCGCGAGTCCGGACGTCTCAGTCGTCATCTGCCATCACGCGCTCGAGCACGTTCCGGACCCCCTCGACTCCCTCGAGCAGATGCACGCCCTGCTGCGCCCGGGCGGGCGGTTAATCCTCTGCGTCCCGTTGGAGACGCTGCGACGGTACCGTCGCTATGTCCCGAACGATCCCAACCACCATCTGTTCTCGTGGAACGCGCTGACGCTCGGCAACGTGGTGACGGCTGCCGGCTTTGTCGTGCGCTCGGTTCGCATTGCGCCGTTCGGCTACGAGCAGCGGCTGGCGGTACTCAGCCGGTATCTTGGCGATCAGGCCTATCGCTGCGGTTTAGCCGTCGTGAGAACGCTTCGGCCGGCGGACGAGGTATGTCTGCAGGCCTCCAGGCTCTGAAGAGGAAGCATGAACGTCTGCGTCGCCGTCGAGTACCGATTCGTCCAACTCGCTGACGGATCGGTGTGGACGCCAAACCAGTACGCGTGGTCGTTCTGGCGCCGTTACCTGGACGTCTTCGACCACGTGCGATGTCTCGCACGGCTGCGCCGTGTCGATCGGGTGGACACGGGGTGGCACCGTGCCGACGGCCCGGGTGTGTCGTTCGATGCGGTTCCGCACTATGTCGGACCGGCCCAGTGCCTGCTGCGGGCGCCCGGTGTGTGGGCGGCGGTGCAGCAGTCGATCGTCCCGGTCGATGCGTACCTGCTTCGCGTGCCCGGTACGCTGGGGACGCTGGCGTGGCGCAAACTGAAGCAGATCGCGTACCCATACGGGGTGGAAGTGCTCGGCGATCCGTACGACGTGTTCGCGCCCGGCGCTGTTCGCCACCCGCTGCGTCCGTTTCTCCGGTGGTACACGACGCGGCAGCTCCGGCTACAGTGCGCCGACGCCTGCCTGGCGTCCTACGTGACCGAGCACACGCTGCAGCGGCGATATCCGGCCGGCGGGGCACACATTGGCGCCTCGTGCATCGAGCTCTCCGACGACATGTTCGCCCGTGCGCCGCGGGTCCGTTCGGCGGCCGGCGGCCCGGTGCGACTCATCTTCGTTGGGTCGCTGGAGCAGTACTACAAGGGTCCCGACCTGCTGATCCGTGCGGTCGCGGAGACCATCGGCCGCGGGCTCGACCTGCAGCTCACGATCATCGGGGATGGACGGCTGCGGACGGCGCTCGAAAGGCTTGCGGCAGAGGTCGGGTGCGCCAACCGGGTCCACTTCACCGGTGCTCTCTCGAACGCGCAGGTCTCCAAGCATCTAGACGGGGCCGATCTGTTCGTGATGCCCTCGCGTACCGAGGGACTCCCGCGGGCGATGATCGAGGCGATGGCACGCGGGCTTCCATGTATCGGGAGCGATGCGGGCGGCATTCCCGAGCTGCTGGCGCCGGAGGCGATTGTGCCGCGCGGCAACCTGCAGGCGCTGGTCGATCGGATCTGCGAGGTGGTCACCAACACCGATGGCATGCGGATGATGTCCGCCCGCAACCTGCGACACGCGCGTTCGTATCGGGCCGACGCGCTCCAGCGGCGGCGTGTGGAGTTCTATCGCGGCCTGAAGGACATCACCGAGAGGCGCCTGCGTGGCGAGCTGGCTGGGATCGGATCTGCATAGGCGCAGCGTGGTGGTGGCGGTGACGGGCGGCACCGCGTCGTCGGATCGGCACTCGCGCGCGCACCTGCATCGCGACGATCGGGTTCGCGTGGAGGCGCGCGCATGCGCCCGGTAAGAGTCCTTCACATATTCGGGCGCATGGATCCGGGAGGCGCCGAGGTTCGCTTGACCGAGCTCGTCGGGCGCCTCCCACCGGGCGAATTCGAGGTTGACGTGTGCGCCCTGTCGGGAATGCCCGGCGCGCTGGATGATCACATCCGCGAATGCGGTGGCGAGGTGATCCCCCTGCGGCTCGACGCCGGCTTCTCCGTGCGCTTCCTGCGCCTCCTGCGCCGCCGCCGCTACGACGTCGTCCACTCGCACGTGATGCATGCCTCCGGTCCGATGCTGGCGCTCGCACTGCTTGCAGGGGTGCGCGTGCGCATCGCGCATCTTCATGGCACGTCAGACGGCCACCGGTCCACGCCGGCGAGGCGCATGCAGCGGGCGGTGAAGCGGGTGCTCATCGAGTGGTGCGCCACCGACATTATCGCGTGCGGTGAAGGGGCGATGCGCGCCGTCTGGCGCGCCGACTGGACCTCCGATCCGAGATGCCAGGTCGTCTACGACGCGCTCGATCCGGACCGATTCTCGGCTCCGGTAGACCGCAATCTGGTGCGCCGCGAGCTCGGCGTCCCCCGCGGTGCGCTCGTCTTTCTCCACATCGGCAATCACCTGGAGCCGAAAAACCACCCTCGGCTCATCTCCATCTTCGCAGCGATTCGCCGCGCCGAAGCCGAGGCGTGGCTGGTGCTCGTTGGCGCCGGGACCGACGAGCCTCACGGACCGATTGCAGCCGCGATCGCGGCACACGGCCTTGGCGACCGCGTGCTCGCGCTCGGCCGGAGGTCCGACGTGCCGCGGCTGCTGAAGACGGCTGATGCGCTGCTGCTGCCCTCCCTGCACGAAGGCCTGCCCGGCGTCGTGCTCGAGGCCTGCGTCTCCGGCGTCCCCGTGCTCGCGAGCGACCTGCCTGGCGTGCGCGAGATCGCGAGTCGGCTGCCGGGCGTCGAGTGGCTGTCGCTGGATGCCCCAGATACCGAGTGGGCAGCAGCGGCGATCGCGCTGTCGCGAGTGGCGGTGCGCCTCGCGCTTCGGGAGCGGGCGCTCGACGCATTCCGGCCGACGGTCTTCCACGTGGACGCCGCGGTGGCGGCCCATCGCGCGCTGTGGCGCCGCCGCGTCGAGGCCTCGACGGCATGACCCGCGGTGCGCTCCGGCACGTCAGGATAACGGGCGCTCGGTCTATGGCGCGCACTCCCCAAGTCGATTGGCCGACATCTTCATAGACATGTCGCCCTGTTTGGTGGTGAGCTTCATGAGGCCCTCGTACGTGTCGGCTTTGAAGGTGATCTCCCCTGTGCCGGTCATGTCGGGGCACTCCATGTTCCAGGTCACCTTGTTGCCATCAACCTTGTAGTCCGACACCTTGCAGCTGCTGCGCCCATCCGCCGCCGTCGGAAGCCCTTTCGACGAACTCTCCAATTGCTCCTTGGTAATGCACTGCATGGTCTTCATCGCCGGCATCTGCACCGGCATGTTCGGCATCTGCATCTGCGTCGTGATTTCCCACCGTCCTGCGCGCATCGGGCCTTGAGCAGATACAGCGGTCACGAGAACAGCGCAGAGGCTCATCGTCATAGCGATCAACTTCATTGCAGCCTTCCTTTACACCGAGTAGCGTCCCAGCCCAGCCGGCCGGGCGCGGAACGATTGAAAAGCCCACGCGCCCGTTGGCCGAAGGCTCGGATGTTGCACGGCAACGCGCGACGTGCCAGGGAATCGGCGGTCGGTGGGCTTGTGGGTGGGATCTGCAAGCGACACGTTATGGC
>JAUSJS010000005.1 GCA_030647575.1 Candidatus Limnocylindrales bacterium
GTCGCCCAGGAAGATGATCCGCTCCTTGAGCAGGCGCGAGTAGATGTCGTAGGCGCGCTCCCCCCGACTGGAGGACTCGATGACCATGGGGACGAGCATTCTGGAACTCCCTGACTCAGGTCCGACCGACTACGCGATCAACCGGCCGCGATGGATGCGCTGGATGCGGCCTCGCCGCCTTCGATGGTCGAGGCCGGCGCGTCTTCGAGGTGCGGCAAGGGCGCGTGGTCGGGGTGGGCAGCCAGCCATTCGTCGATGATCTGCTCGACGACGCGACTGCGTCGGAGCGTGCTGCGAATGTACGAACGACCGCGTTCCGACTCGAAGTAGGCCAGCAGTCGAGCGTCGTCGGCGTAGCGATCGCGACCGCGGGTGACCTCGGCGTCGACCTCGGCGTCGGGCCCGATGACGCCTTCCGCGTCGGCGACCTTGGACAGCACGAGGAGGGTGCGTACCCGCTTCTCGGCCCCGGGGCGGAATTCGGCATGGAGATCCGCCTCGGCCTTGTCGACGGCCTTCAGGTAGGCCTCCTGGTTGATTCCCTGGCGAGCGAGGGTCCCGCGGAACTCGTCGTGCATCACCTCGACCTCCTGGTCGACCAGGATGTCCGGCAGGTCGAGCGTGGCGTTGGCCACCGCGTAGTCGATGATTCGATCGGCGAAACCATGGCGCGCCCGGTCCAGGGCGTTGCGCTCGAGGCGCGACTTGATGTCGGCCCGCAGCGCCTCGACGTCGGCGAAATCGCCGAGCGTCCTGATGAAGTCGTCGTCGAGATCCGGCAGGACCTTCTCGCGCAGCTCCTTGATCTCGACCGCGAAATGGGCGAGCTTGCCGGTCAGCTCGGACTCCGGGTAGTCGTCGGGGAAGGTGATGTCGAACTCGGTCTTGCCCCCGA
This sequence comes from Candidatus Limnocylindrales bacterium, assembly GCA_030647575.1. Lineage (GTDB taxonomy): Bacteria > Chloroflexota > Limnocylindria > Limnocylindrales > CSP1-4 > SPCO01. Next base: position 896 of record JAUSJS010000005.1, read on the forward strand.
CCTCCAGTCCCAGCAGGTTGGCCTCGAACCCCGGGATCAGGCGCTCCTGGCCCAGGATGATCGGCATCCGCTCGGAGCTGCCACCCTCGAACGGCTCGCCATCGCGCGTGCCGACGAACGAGATGACCGCGTAGTCGCCCTCGCTCGCCCCGCGATCCTCGACCGCCGCGAGCGTCGCGTTCTGGTCACGCAGCTCCTCGAGGACCTTGCCGACCCGCGCGTCGTCGATCGTCTCGATCTCGGGGCTGAAGTTGAAGTGCTTGTAGTCGCCCAGCTGGACCTCGGGCCGGACCTGGACCGTCGCCTTGAAGACGAGCGGCTTGCCCTCCTCCGCCTGCACGACCTCCACGTCGGCGTTGGTCAGCGGCCGGAGATCCTGCTCGACGAGCGCCTGGCGGTAGGCGTCCTGAACGAGATGATCCACCGCGTCGTCGAGGATGGCGCCCGGGCCGAGGTGGCGCTCCAGGAGTGACCGCGGCGCTTTCCCGGGACGGAAACCCGGGACGCGCGTCCGCCGCGAGAGATGACGGACAGCCTCATCGACGGCGCGCTCGAGGCGCTCAGCCGGCAGCTCGATCTCGAGCACGACCGTGGACTTGGGGGCAGGTGTGGCGGTGATCTGCATCGCCCGGGAAGTATAGGGCGGAGCCCGGGCGCGGGCCGGAGGCCGGGGCAGGCGCGGCCAAGCGCCTCGATGCTGGTAGGCGAGAGAGGGGTCGAACCTCCACGCCGCTTGCGCGGCACCGGCTCCTAAGGCCGGCGCGTCTGCCATTCCGCCACTCGCCCGTGCACGAAGTCTAGCGCGGCGAGGGACGGCGAGGCAGTGCCGGGCGCCTCGCCTCGGGTTCCGGCGGGGTGAATGCGCTGCTGAGGCGCACCGTTCAGATATGTGCCTCGTGGATCGGCGCGAAGACGACGTCCAGCGTCGCGTTTGGGTCTCGGTCACGCTCGAATGTTTGGGATGTGCGCCTACTGGAAACGCGGGATCGGTGCGACCTGCGCCGGCCGAACCGGGGCCTTGTCCGCGCGGCGGTACCGGCCACTCAGGCGCCGGCGGAACCGGACTCGTCGTCAGCGATCGGTGTGCCGGGTTGGCTCGTCCGGTCGGAGCCGTCCTTCCGCTTCGCGACCTCGTCCCTGGCGCGCTCGCGCACCTCGGCCAGGCGCGCCTGGAAGCCCTCCTCGTCGGTCCGGAAGAGCCATTCCGCGGCGGCCTTTGCCCCACGCATCAGGAGCGGCTTCGCCACGGCCGTCGACAGCAGCGGGGCAATGCCCCGGTCCTTTTCGGCCTCCCTGACGTAGGCGGCGAAGTCGCGCTCGAGCGCGCCCCGGACCTTTTCCCCGTCGGCGCCGAGCTTGCTGAGGGTCTTCTCGATCTCATCCGGCAGCATCCGCTTGGGCAATTCCGCCGTCGGGCCAAAAACCGCGCGCCTGGCTGCACCGAACAGCCGCTTCGGGCCGCCGAGGACGACGAAGCCCGCACTGCCGGCGATGGCCGCGGCCTTGGCCGGACTGCGCCGGACCTTGGCCGGGATGTCGACCGCGGCCCGAGCCGAGGCCTCCAGGGCCTCGAGCTCCTCACCCAGCGCGGCGCGCGCCGCTAGGACCCGATCCCGGGCGGCATCCGTTTCTGTAGCCACTCGAGTGTCTCCTTGCCGGTGTCGATGGTCCGCGACGGATAGATGCGCTCCTTCAGCCCGTCGATGTCGATCCCGCCCCGGGCGACGTCGACGCCCATCAGCGTGATCAAGGTGAGGAAGCCCATCGTGACGCCGACGGCGGCGCCGACCTGCGGGCCGAAGGTGATGGCGCCGAACGCCCCGACCAGGGCGCCGACGATGGCCAGACCCGCGATGGCGGCCACCCTGCCACCGCCAGATTCGACGCGGATCGCCGCGGCGAACCCGACCAGCACGCCGATCAGTGCACCGACGAGCAGGCCGACGACCAGTGGCCGGTCAGCGGTCTCCACGTTGAGGCGGGCCGCTTCACCGGCGGCAGCGTAGACCTGGTTCGGCCATTCGAGCCCGAGCGCGACGCCCACGACGATGGCGATGACGACGCCGACGACGAGCGAGCGAGCGATCCGGTCACCGCCCACTCCCGCGGCCATCAGACCGGCGGCGACGGCGATCGCCATGAAGGCGAGGATCCCATGGAGGACGCCCCAACCCATCGATCCGAGCAGCCATTCCCCGAGGAAGAGTGCCGTACCGATGACCCCGAGCAGACCGGCCAGGATGACGACCACGATCGCCGCGGCCGCGAGCGCCGCGACGCGCCCGATCTCACCGGCGATGGCCGACAGTTCGGTCCTGGCAAGGTCGATATGCGCCTGGACCAGCGCGATCGCGGCGTCGCGGGTGGCCAGGAGCTGGGCGCGGAGACCGAGCGCCGGCTTGCGCGCGCCGCGCGATCGCGTAGGCGGTGGGGTCGACGGGTCGTCCAGGGTGATGCTCCGGCTGGGAAATGGGCGCCGCCACGGGCGCGGGGCGGCTCGATGATACCAGCGCCACCCGTCATCCCTGGCGCGCTACAGTGCCGCCCATGCCCAATGCTCTGTCGCGTCACCTGCTGACAGCCGAGCTTCTGAGCATCGGCAGCGAATTGACGGTCGGTGACACCCGCGACACGAATGCCGGCGAGTTGGCGCGCGCCCTGACCGCGCTCGGCGTCCGGGTGGCGCGGCTCACGGCGCTGCCCGACGACCTCGATGCCGTCAGCGAGGCCGTTCGAGCAGGCCTGGCTCGTGCGGACCTGCTGGTGTCGACCGGCGGGCTGGGTCCGACACCGGAT
>JAUSJS010000007.1 GCA_030647575.1 Candidatus Limnocylindrales bacterium
AATGATCCCCATACGGGTAGGGGACGGCACTAGGACCAGGCTGTCAAGTGGGCCGGCTGCTGATGGCCGGCGCTTGTGTCCTACACTCATGTCGATGGCCAAGCGAGACCCCAGGGACGTGCTCGGCGTGGAGGCAGGCGCCTCGCCGACGCAGATCAAGGCCGCCTGGCGGCGGCTGGCCCGGACCAACCATCCCGACCTGACCGGCGACGATCCGGCCGCCTCGCGCGCTGCAACGCGGCGCATGGCGGAGATCAACGATGCCTACGCGGCGTTGACCCGGGTCTCCGGCAAGCCAGGAGCGGAAGGGAAGCGCGAAGCCTGGGACGGTGCGCCATTCGAGGCCGGGACGCAACGTCGCCGGGGCGGGCCACCGGCCCCGAAACCGACTCGCCCGGTGACCGGCCGCGTCGACACCAGCGGCACCTACCGAGCCCGCAACCAGGCGGTCGGGAACAGTGCCCGGCGGACGACCCTGCCCGGGCAGCCGCCCCTGCGCAACGATCCCGTCCGTCGCGAACCGCCGCGCGCGTCAACGCCGACAGGCCCGCTCGTTCGAGGCCGCTTGCGCCACTTCCGCCGGCCGCCGGCGCCTTCGCTCGATGAGGCCGAGGCCACGGTCATCACGTTCGGCAAGTTCCACGACCACACGCTGGGGCAGATCGCGGCCTTCGAGCCGTCCTACATCGACTGGGTGGCCGGCACGGTCAGCCACGACCCGGACCTCGTCTCGGCCGCCCGGGTGATCCAGGCGGATCTCGACCGTCGCGGGGTCGGGCGGCGTACCCATCCGAGCGGAGAACGCCGGGGCCGCTCCGCCTGACCAGCCGACCGGGCGCAGGCCCAATTGCTGCCGTTCCGGCGCGGGCAAGGGCCCTCCCTGGCGCCCGATGCGGACTAATCGGCACTGCATGCATCCGCGGACTGCAAAGGCATGAACTGCCCGGAATTCGGGCCGCGGCGAACCGAGATCGTGCTTGGCCGCCCCCCGCCTGGTCCTCAAGGACGCCGAATCTGGCCTTCAAGAGGCCATACGAGGGTCCGGGCACGAATATTCCGCCATTTCACGAACGAGGTAGCACTGGCCGAGGCAGCTGGCGCCCCACCCGTTGCTTCGCGCGCCCGGGAACGCGCGATCGCCCCCCGATACCGGAGGGCGATGATGACGCGGATGAAATTCGAGCGATAAGCGCTGCCGCCCCGACGGTCCACCAGGCCTGTTGGCCGATGTCCAGTTACTCGGCTCGTGAATCAGATCCGTGATCGTCGTCCCGAACGTGCCTCGGGAACGAGTGTCCGTCTCCGGTTCCGTGACCGACGCCCCAGGTGTCCCCCGGTACGATCGCGGGTCGGCGTAATCGGAACGGTACGCCCCTCCTCGGGCGAAGGGCAATGGCACCCTCGTCCCGTTCCGGCCCGGGCGATGGTCGGGCGCACGGGCGCACCGAACCGGGACGCCCGTACCAGGTGCCGACGGGCACCGGCGGCGCCTCGGCGCGCGGGCGTCGAGCTCCGGTACCCTCAGTCCATGCTCGGACTCCTTCCTCGTTTCGTGCTTCTCTTCGTGATCACCCTCGCGCTCGCGGCGTGCTCCGAAACGGCGGTTCCCTCCTTCGATCCGACCGGCGCCTGCACGGCCGACGGTTCCGCGCCCGGCGCCTACCCGGACCTCGAGGCGCGCATCCCGACCAGCTACCGCGACGGCGCCCCGGAGACGCTCGACTCCGGGCGCAACTGCTCCGGGCCGAGTCTCGGTTCGCTGGCCGACCTCGGCTTTACGGAGATCCGTTTTGGCGGCGGAAGGTGGGGCTTCGGTGCCGAGCGGTGGGCGGTGCTGGCGGTCTTCACCGCGCCCGGCCTCGATGCCCACGAGATCGCCGACTTCTACGCCGCAAGCGCTCGGGCGGCGAGCCGGACCGAGATCCTCGCCGAGTCCCGGCCGACCGTCGGCGGTCGCCCGGGTCGCCGCCTCGACACCAAGACCGGGGAACGGCTTCAGACCGTCGTGGTCTGGCCGGCGTCCGAGCCGGACCTGGTCAACGTCGTCGTAGCCAACGACCTTCCAGAAGCTCGAATCGCCGACGCGATCACCGCCTTCGGCGACCGCTGACCTTTTGACGCGCAGCGGGACGGATGAGTAACCGAACCACCTGTTGTTAGTCCGCGATGATGATTGCGTCAACAGCGGCCAGCTTGATGTTCGACGCGAGAATCGGCCCGCCGAAGGAGAGAACCACTCCTCGCGGAACGCTGATCGCGTCGCAGCCTGGTCTGGGTTCAGGCTCGAAGACGATTGTCGCGGCGCCAGGTCCGATCGTAATCCGACCCTTCGTATCGCAGGCCGACCCAGACCACACCACGAGGACTTCGTCATCTTCGAGGTTCGAACTCGCAATGGGTGCTTGCCTGAGAGTAGCCTGATGTTCCTGAAGCTCCTGCAACGTCGCTGAACGGGCGTCGCGAAGGTGCCCGCTCTCATCGAGTACGGCGACCGGCATGGTCTTTCCGACCTCGGACTGGACCTCAATCACTCGCACCGCGGCTGGGCTCTTCTCAGATATGCCCGCGGTTGGCACCTCTGAGAGACCGGGGGCGCAGCCGAACGAGGCCACCATAAGGGTGACCACCATGAGGAGACAGGACGCTGCCGGCCGCGGTTTCATCGTCGAGAGGACCACGCGACCACCCTATCCTCGCGCGAGCCTGTTGAACAACCGTCGCAGCAAGACTGCGTGCTAGAGTCCCGGCCATGACCGACCGATCGGCCGACTGGGCCGCTCGTCGCCGCGCCTGGGAGAGCGAGCGGCTGGATCCGGCGCTCCAGCGGGCGCCCGAGCGTCGCCAGCGCTTCTCGACGATCAGCGATACGACCATCGAGCGGCTCTACGGCCCGTGGTCGTCGCCCGACCTGGATCCCCAGCGCGACATCGGCTTCCCGGGCGAGCCGCCGTTCACCCGGGGCATCCACCCGACCGGCTTCCGTGGCCGCCTCTGGACGATGCGCATGTTCGCCGGCTTCGGGGCCGCCGAGGACACCAACACGCGCTTCCGGCAGTTGCTCGCCGCCGGGCAGACCGGGCTGTCGATCGCCTACGACATGCCGACGCTCTACGGCTACGACACGGACGACCCCGAGGCCGAGGGCGAGTTCGGGACGTGCGGCGTGGCCGTCTCGAGCCTAGCCGACATGGAGGTCCTGCTCGCCGGCCTGCCGCTGGAGCGCATCTCGACCTCGATGACGATCAACTCGCCGGCCGCCCCGATCTGGGCGATGTACATCGTCGCTGCTGAGAAGGCGGGCGTCCCGCGCGACCGGCTCGAGGGGACCACCCAGAACGACATCCTCAAGGAGTTCGTCGCCCAGAAGGAGTACCTCTTCCCGCCGGCGCCGTCGATGCGCCTGGTGACCGACACGATCGAGTTCGGCACGCGCGAGCTCCCACGCTGGAACACCGTCTCGATCAGCGGCTATCACATCCGCGAAGCCGGCTCCACCGCCATCCAGGAGCTGGCCTTCACCATCGCCGACGGGATGGCCTACGTCGAGGCGGCGCTCGCGCGCGGCCTGCGGATCGACGACTTCGCGCCGCGCCTCTCGTTCTTCTTCAACAGCCACAGCGACTTTTTCGAGGAGATCGCCAAGTTCCGCGCCTCGCGCCGGATCTGGCATCGGCTGATGACCGAGCGCTACGGCGCCGAGATCGAGCGCTCGGCCTGGATGCGCTTCCACACCCAGACGGCGGGCGTGTCGCTGACGCCGCAGCAACCGCTCAACAA